>JBJONS010000478.1:0-3097 GCA_046051725.1 Pseudomonadota bacterium
GGCGGGTTGATCAGCGTGACGCTCATGGGGGCTCCGTGGGGCTCTGGCGCTGGGCGGCGGCGCGGGCGCGCCGCGCCCGAATGGGGCGCGCTATCGTCATCCTCGCACAGGTCCAGGCCGCGGGAGCGGGCGCCGGGGGGCAGGCGCGGCGCGGGGGCTAGCGCGGCGCGGCGAGCTTGCGCTCCAGCGCGTCGAAAAGCGCAGCCTCTCGGCTGGCCTTGACCTGGTCGCGGCTGCCCTGGATCCAGTCCCACTGGTCGGCGTCGAGCGCGCGGCCCAGCTCGACGCCCGCCCGCATCAGCGCGACGTTGAGGTGGTGGCGCCGGCCGCGGGCCTCGAGCAGGCGCGCCCGGCCCTCGGCCAAGCGGGCCAGCGGCGCGGACAAGGCGGCCGCTTGGGCGGGGGGCACCGGCCGCTGCAGCAGGCCCGCCGCCACCTCGGCGGCCTCGAGCCCGCCGCGGCCGGCCGGCTGGCCGCGCTGGGCCCGCAGGTCTTGCTCGACGGCGAGGCTGGCCGGCACGAAGACCGGCATCACCTCGAGGCCCGAGCGCGGGGTCCACAGGCGCAGCGCGGCGTGCGCGCCGAGGCTCAGGGCCGCGGCGAGGGCCAGCGCCGGCAGCACCGGGAGGGCACGGCTCATCGCGGACCCCCTTGGGCCGGCGGACCACCCCCGGGGGGCGTTGCGGGGGGCGGGAGCCCCCCCCCCACAGGGCCAGTCACCGCGCCTGCCGCCGCAGCCGGGCCGGTCACCGCCTGCACCGCGGCGATGTCCGCCTCGAGCGCGCGCTCAAGGTCCAAGATCTCGAGCTGGACGGCGATCATCGCGGCGTGGTCGGCCCGCACCTGGGACAGCCGGGCGCCGAGCTGGGCGCGCTGGTCGGGTCGCAAGGGCAGGCCTGCGGCGTCCAGCGCGTTGATCCCGTCGATCAGGTCGGTCAGCGACAGGGTGCTGCCCATCCAGGCGTAGCCCCGCTGGATCTGCCGCGCGTCGATCGGGCCGCGCAGCTCGGCGGCCAGCGCCGCGGCGTCGGCCGCGCCGAGCGGCGCCGCGCCGGGCACCACCTCGACATAGGGCGTCAGCACGTAGGTCTCGGAGGCGGCCTCGGCGCGGGCCCAGGCGGCGAGCCCGAGGTGGCCGGCCAGACACGCGGCGACGACCAGGGCCGCCGCCCGATCCGTGAGGATCACCCGTAGATCCGCCCGAGGTGCTTCTGGGCCTGGATGCGCCACCACGGCCACTGGTGCGCGCTGTCGCGGCCCCAGATGTCGGTCTCGCTGGGAATGCCCTTGGCGCGCAGCACCTGGCCGAGCGCGATGGTCTCTTCGATGCAGCCCTCTTCATAGGCGCCCTGGCCGCAGACCAGCGTCAGGTGGGCGTTCTCGCGCACCCGCGCGAGGTGCGGGCCGCCGAGCCCGGGCACAAAGGCCAGCGGGTTGTTGAAGTAGACCGCCGGGCTGTCGTGGCCGCCGTTGATGTTGCGCACGTCGTAGCGGCCCGAGAAGCAGAAGGCCCGCCGGAAGGTCTCGGGGTACTTCAAGGCCAGCAGCGCCGCGTACATGCCGCCGAGGCTGGTGCCGGTGACCGCCAGCGGGTGCTGCGGGCTGCGGCAGTCGGCGCGCACAAAGGGCACCAGCGTGTCGATCACGAAGCGCTCGTAGACGGCGTGCCGGCTGATGCGCCACTCGGGGTCGGACTCTTTGCGCGTCCACGCCTCGGCGACGTTGCTCTCGGGGCAGTAGAGCTTGATGCGGCCGGCGCGCAAAAGCGGCGCGAGCGCGTCGATCATGCCCTGCTGCTGCCACTCGTGGGCCATGCCGGCCGCAGACGGCATGACGATGAGCGGCTGGCCGAACCAGCCGAAGGTCCACAAGTGGACCGGCCGGCCCAGCTCGGGGCTGTCGATGGTCTGGTGGCGACCGGCGATGGCGCGGTCGTGGGCGGCGGGAGCAGACATGGCGGCCTCCAAAGCGGGCCGCGGATTAGCCGGGCCGGGCCGCCGCTGCACCCGCGGCGCCCCCTGTCGGAGCCTGCCGCCCATGCCGCACCGCCTCATCGTCATCGCGCCCTCGCACTACTCCGAGAAGGCCGCCTGGGCGCTCGATCTCGCCAAGCTGCCCTATGTGCGCGAGGTCCACGCCCCGCTGGCCCACATCGCCGCGGTCAAGAAGGCGGGCGGCCAGCGCAGCACGCCGACCCTGGTGGTCGAGGGCGAGGTCAAGCGCGTGATCGGCGACTCGACCGACATCTTGCGGTGGATCCAGACCGAGCCCAGCGCCGCCTGGCGGCCCTACGGCCCGACCGACGACCCCGAGATCTTGGCCTGGGAAGAGCGCTTTGACGCCGACCTGGGCCCCCACAGCCGCCGCCTCGCCTACTTTCACCTGCTGCCCCACAAGGCGCTCGCGGTGCCCTGCATGACGCACGGGGCCCCGGGCTGGGAGGCGACGATGATCGGCCTCACCTACCCCCTCGTGCGCGCCGGCATGCAGAAGAACATGCGCATCGACGCCACCGGCGCCGCGCGCTCGCGCGACAAGCTGCTCGCGGTCTTCGACGCGGTCGACGCCGCGCTCTCTGACGGCCGCCCCTTCCTCTGCGGCGATCAGATCAGCGCCGCAGACGTCACCTTCGCCGCCCTGGCCGGCCCCCTGCTGCTGCCGGCGGCCTACCCCACGCCCCTGCCCCGCCTCGACCAGCTGCCCGCCGCGGCCCAAGAGGCGCTGGCCGGCTGGGCGGACCGCCCGGCGGGGGTCTACGGGCTTCGGGTGTGGGCGGGGCGGAGAGTGGGCTAAAGGACCACAGGCGCGTCGTCGTGGGAACGGGGCGCCCCCGCCCGACGGGGCCAACGATGGCGAGGTGCTGGCATGGCGCGCGTTGTCCGCAACTCGGGCGTCTGGGCCCCGCTCATCGTCGGATGTGCGCTGCTTCTCGTCGCCCTCTGGTGGTTCGGGCGAGGCCCCCCAGCGGATGATCGGCCAGCGGCCCGGCCGGTGAGCAGCGTGGAGCCGCCCGGCGAGTCGACCCAACCCCTAAACGCTGCGCCGCGGCCGGCAGGGCCCAGGAGCGCCCCGCCACCCCTGACCACGCCAGCCCCCG
>JBJONS010000479.1:0-5530 GCA_046051725.1 Pseudomonadota bacterium
GAGGACGCGCTGGCCGAGACCGCCGAGTGGTACGCGCTCAACCCGGGGTGGTGGCGGGGCAGGTGAGGGGAGGGGAGGCGACGGGAGGGGAGGCCGCCCCTCAGCCCCGCGCCATCCGCCCGAGCCGCTCGGCCCACGGCCCCGCCTCGGCCGGGAAGCGGCGGGCCAAGGCTTGGGTCGCCGGCGCCAGCCGCAGGGCCAGCTGCTTGCCGAGCTCAGGGGGCAGATCGGCGGCGGGCGCGTCGTTGTAGCGCTGCTGGGCCAGGCTGCGGACGCTGTCGGGGCGGAAGGGCACGCCGAAGGCCGCGCAGAGCTGGGCGACGACGGCGAGCGGGTCGGCCTCGAGCCGTGGGTACCAGAGGATGAGCACGCGGTCCGGGCCAAAGGCGCCCTCCCAGGTGGCCAAGAGCTGGCTGTAGTCGCTCATCTTGAGGGCCTCGGGGGCCAGCGCCAGCGCCGCGGCCTCGGGGCCGTCGACCCGCGGGATGTGGCCGGCCCGGTGCATCATGCGCACCATCGACCAGATGCGGTCGACGGGATCGCGCAGCATCACGATGATCTTGGCGTTTGGGCAGGCCGCCTTGACCGCCGCGGCCTGGGCGGGGCCCATGGCGGCGTAGTTCGGGCTGACCTCGCCGCAGACCCGCGGGCCGGCCGGCGCGAAGAGCTGGCGGTACCAGGCCAGATCCATCCGCTCGTCGAGGCACAGGCGGCTGTACCAGCGCAGAATCTCGAGGTCGACGCTCTTCTTGGCGACCTCGCGGCTGAGCTGGGTGTGCCAGGCCTGCAGCTTCCAGCTCAGGTTGGCCCGGGGATCGAGGAAGAAGTCGAGCTCTTTGAACGGCGGCAGCCAAAAGCCCGGGTGGTGCGCCATCACGTGGTGCAGCCAGGTGGTGCCGCCCTTCTGGGTGCCGACGCACACAAAGTCGGGGCTGCGGGGCTGGCCGCGGGTCGGCGCAGGCGCGGGCACGGGCATCGGGGGCTCCATGACGGGGACGGCGGCGCGCGAGGGGGTTAGCCGCCGGCCTCCCCGTCTAGCGGGCCGCTTGGCCCCGCGCGCTCTCCGCCCCTGGTTCCGCCGTGAATGACGTGTCTGTCGCTGTCTCCGCGCACCCCTCGGCTGAGGGCGCGGCGGTCGCGCGCGCGGCGGCGGCGGTGGGCGGGCCCCCCGCGGTGCGCTGCGCGGGCCTCGCGCGCAGGTTCGGCCGCCGGTGGGCTTTTGCGCGGGTCGACCTCGAGGTCGCCGCGGGCTCCCGGCTGCTCATCATGGGGGCCAACGGCTCGGGCAAGACCACGCTGCTCAAGGTCATCTCGACGCTGATCCCGCCGAGCCTGGGCGCCCTGCAGATCTTCGGCGTCGACGCCGGCGACGACCCCGCCGCCGCCCGGGCCCGCCTGCACCTGCTCAGCCACAGCGCGGGGCTCTACGAAGACCTGTCGGGGGCCGACAACCTTGCCGTGCTCGGCCGCCTGCTCGGACGCCCCCTGGTCGACCCGGTGGCCTTGCTCGCCCGGGTCGGCCTCGCCCCCCGGCCCGAGCCGGTCCGCACCTACTCGGCCGGCATGCGCAAGCGCGTGCAGCTCGCGGCCCTGCTGCTCAAAGATCCGCCGCTGACCCTGCTCGATGAGCCCTTCGCCGCCCTCGATCCGGCCGGCTGCGGGGCGGTTGAGGCGCTGATCTCGGGCTTGTCGGGCACGGTCATCGTGGCCAGCCACCAGGTCGGGCGCGCCGCCCGGCTGTGCGACCAGGCGCTGCTCATGCACGAGGGCGCCGCCCGCTGGCAGGGCCCCGCCGCCCGGGCGGTCGAGGCCTACACCGCGCTGCACGGCCTCGACAACGCCGACGGTGGGGGTTGAGGTGGCCTTGACCCCCGGCGTCATCCTGCGGCAGATCGGCCAGATCGTCGCCAAAGACCTGCTCATCGAGTGGCGGGCCCGCAGCCGCGGCTTCGCGCTGGCCTGCTTCGCCCTGACCCTGCTGCTGCTGTTCAGCTTCGCGGTCGGCGCCGACGCCACCACCCTGCGCACCCACGCCGGCGCCTACCTGTGGATGTCGATCTTCCTGTCCAGCACGCTGTTGTTGGCCCAGAGCATGGCGCACGAGGTCGAGTCGGGGGCGCTCGACACCCTGATCCTGGCGCCGATCTCGCCGGCCGCGCTGTTCTTTGGCAAGGCCATCGCCAACGCGGGCCAGCTCGTGCTGCTCGCCGCGGTGGCCTTGCCGCCGGTGATCGCGCTCTTCGACGCGCCCCTGCGCGAGTCGCCGCTGCGGCTCGCCGCGGTGGTGGTCGCCGGCTGCCTCGGGGTCGCGGCGCCGGGCACGCTGTATGCGGCCTTGACCGCCCGGCTCCAGAGCCGGCAGCTGCTGCTGCCGCTGCTCCTTTTTCCGCTGCTGGTGCCCTGCCTGCTGGCCTCCGTTAAGGCGACCTCGCTGCTGATGAGCGGCGACCCGATGCACCAGGTCAACGCGTGGCTGGGACTTTTGTTGGCGTTTGACCTCCTGTACTGGAGCGTCTGCGGCGTGCTGTTCGGCCGGGTGATCGAGGCCTGAGCGCGCGGCGAGGGAAGGGGTGATGGCGACAAAACAGAGCGGAGGGCTCCGGTGGGAGCACGGCATCGTGGCCCTGGGGCTCACCCTGGTGGCGGTCGGCCACGTCCAGGGGCTCTTCTTCGCGCCCGCCGAGGCGATGATGGGCGACGTCGGGCGCATCCTGTACGTGCACGTGCCCACCGCCTGGGCCGACATGCTGTTGTATACGGCCTGTTTTGGCTTCGCGGTCGCCGCCCTGTGGACCGGCAAGGCCACCCACGACGCGGCGGTCGAGGCCAGCGCCGAGGTCGGCGTGCTCTACAACGCGCTGCTGCTCATTCAGGGCTCGATCTGGGCCCGCCCGACCTGGGGCGTCTACTGGACCTGGGACCCCCGCCTGACCACCTCGGCGGTGGTGCTGGTGCTGTTCCTCGGCGTCTTGGTGCTGCGGCGCGTCATCCCCGAGCCTGAGCGGCGGCTGAACCTCAGCGCCATCGCCGCGGTGCTCGCCTATGTCGGCGTGCCCATCGTCTACTTCTCGGTGAAGTGGTGGCGGACGCTGCACCAGCCCTTCTCGAGCCCCCAGACCGTGGACGGCAGCTTCATCACCCCGCTGCGCCTCGCCGCCTTCGGCATGATCTTCTTGGGTGCTGGGCTCATCGGCCTGCGCTGGCGCGCGCTGCGCCGCGGCCTAGAGCGCGATCTGGCCACGCCTGACCTGCCCGCGGCGGCGCCCACCCTGCGGCTGCCCGGCGACGCGGGCGGCCCCACCACCGGAGGTGCCTTGTGAACGAGGTCGCTGAACCTGTCGCCACCGGCGTCATCACCGGCGGGTGGGGCTACATCTGGGCAGCCTACGGCATCACCTGGGCCGCCCTCCTCCTGTTCCTCGGCCGCGCCCTCGCGCTCAGCCGCGCGCCCGATCCGGAGCCCGAATGACCGCCGACCCCAGCTCCCCCGCGGCCGCCGCGCCGGCCCCGGCCGCCGCGCGCCCCGCCGCGACCCTCCAGCGCCGCCTGTTCCTGGTCGGCTCGCTCTTGGTCGCCGGCCTCGCCCTCTCCGTCGTCGCGTTCGGCGATCTGGGCGAAGACCTCGTCTACTTCTGGGACCCGAGCCAGATGCAGGCCGCCGGTGAGGACGCCGTCGGCGCCACCATCCGGCTCGGCGGCGTGGTCAAGGCCGGCACGGTGCAGTGGCAGCCCGATGCCAACTCGCTCAAGTTCATCGTGACCGACGGCAAGGTCGAGGTCCCGGTCGAGGCGACCGGCGCGCCGCCCCAGATGTTCCGCGAGGGCATCGGGGTGGTGGTCGAGGGCACCCTCACCCAAAGCGGCGTCTTTACGTCGGATCGGCTGATGGTGAAGCACAGCAACGAGTACAAAGCGCCCGAGGGCGAGATGAGCGCCGACGAGCGCAAGTCGCTCTACACCACCGTGGAGGAGCTGTGATCAGCCTTCTGGGGCGCGCCGCCGTCCTGCTCGGCCTCGCGGCCTGCGCCACCGGGGCGGTCACCGGCCTCATCGCCGCCCTGCGCCAGAGCCCCGAGGCCCTGCGCCTCACCCGGGCGCTGGCCTACGTCTTCGCCGCCTGCATGGTGCTCGCCACCGGCCTGATGGAGGCCGCGCTGCTGACCCACGACTTCAGCGTCAGCTACGTCGCAGAGGTCGGCAGCCTGTCGACCCCGACCTGGGTCACCATCGTCAGCTTGTGGAGCAGCCTCAACGGCTCGATCCTGCTCTGGGGCCTCGTGCTCGGCCTCTTCGTCGGCGCCTTCACCTACGCCACCCGCGACAAGAACCCGCTGCAGACCCCGTGGGCCCTGTCGATGGCCCTGCTGGTCGGCGTCTTCTTCACCTTCCTGGTCGCGGGCGTGGCCAACCCCTTCGCGCCGACGCCCGAGCCCATCCCCACCGATGGCCCCGGCCCGAACCCGCTGCTTCAGAACCACGTGCTGATGGTCATTCACCCGCCGTTCCTGTACCTGGGCTACGTCGGCATGACCATCCCCTTCGCCATGGGCTGCGCCGCCCTGCTCGCCGGCCGGCTCGACGCGGCCTGGGTCCGCGGCCTGCGCAGCTGGATGCTCGTGCCCTGGGGCTTCCTCACCGTCGGCATCATCCTCGGCGGCTGGTGGAGCTACGAGGTGCTCGGCTGGGGCGGCTGGTGGGCCTGGGACCCGGTCGAGAACGCCAGCTTCTTGCCGTGGCTCACCGCGACGGCCTTCTTGCACAGCGCCATGGTGATGGAGCGCAAAGAGCAGCTGCGCGGCTGGACGCTGAGCCTCGTGCTGGCGACCTTCCTGCTGACCCTGCTCGGCACCTTCATGACCCGCTCGGGCATCTTCAACTCGGTGCACAGCTTCACCGAGTCGCCGATCGGGCCGGTGTTCCTGGGCTTCCTCGGCGTGGCCCTCATCGGCTCGCTGGCCCTGCTCGCGTTCCGCATCGACGCGCTGGGCCCGGTCGAGGACGGCGTGGGCGGCGGCATCACCCGCGACACCGCGTTCTCGTTCAACAACCTGCTGTTCACCAACTTCACCTTCGTGGTGCTGGTCGGCACGGTCTACCCGCTGCTCAACGAGGCCATCACCGGCAAGCAGATCAGCGTCGGTGAGCCCTGGTTCGACCGCTACACCGCCCCGCTGGGCCTGCTGTTGGTCTTCTTGATGGGCGTGGGCCCGGCCCTGCCCTGGGGCCGCAGCGCCAGCGCCGGCCAGCTCAAGAAGATCGGCGGCGCGGGCCTGATCAGCCTCGTGGTCGCGGGCCTCTGCGTGGCGGTCGGCCTGCGCAAGGCCTGGCCGGTGGCGACCATCTCGATGGCCGTCTTCGCCCTGCTGCTCACCCTCGACGCGATGTGGGCGCCGGCGGCGGCCCGGGCCCAGGCCAACGGTGAGGCGCTCGGCGCCGCGGCCTGGGCGGTCGCCCGCAGCTCCCGGCGCCGCTACGGCGGCTACATCGTGCACATCGGTGTTTTGATCATCGCGGTGGCCCACGCCTCGGC
>JBJONS010000480.1:0-3136 GCA_046051725.1 Pseudomonadota bacterium
GCCGCGCCGCCCGCAGCCGCCGCGCCGCCGAGGCCCGGGCTCGCCGCGCGCCCGCCGCCGCCCGACTCCGTGGTCCGCACGCTGGGGCTGCCCCCGGTCGCGCCGGCGCCCGCCGCGCCCGTGCGCGGGCCCCCGGTGCCGTCGCTGCCGGTGGTCGCGGTCGTGCGCCGCACGCCGTCGGCCCCGCGGGTCTCGACCGAGGCCTCGGCGCTGCCGTTGCGCACCGCCGCGCTGCCCCGGGCGCTGCTGTCGCTCGAGGCCCCGCTGATGGCGGCGCTGGTGTTGCCGCGGCTGTCTTCGCGCGCGCCCGCCGAGGTGCCGCGCCCGTAGGCGTCGGCCGACCAGCTGCCCTCAGAGCTGCCCTTGCCGACCACGCGGGTGTCGCCGACTGTGCCGGCGACCGCGCCGCTGGTGCGCCCGGCGCGGTTGTGGGTGACCGTGGCGCCGGCGCCGCGGGCCGACCAGCTGCCGTCGCGGTTGGCCCAGCCGCCGATGCCGCCTGCGCCCGCCTCGACGCCGCTCTCGCGCACGTTGAGCACCGCGCCGCCGGGGACGCCGCCGCCGCCGAGCGGGCCGAGGCCGCTGCGCTGGCCGCCAGCCACGCTGATCCCGAGGCGGTTGCCCTGGGGGCCGCCGAACAGGCCGCCCGACCACGTGCGGCCGAAGCCCTCGAGCGACAGGCCCCGGGCGCCGCTGCCGCGCAGGACCGCGCGGGTGTCGCCGATCATGCCGCCGAGGTAGCCCCCCAGCTGGCCGTTGCGGTTGAGGCTGAGCGCGCCCGCGAAGCCAGACATCGCGCCGGCGAGGTTGAAGGTGCCGTCCCGGCCGACCCGCAGGTTGAAGCCCGCGCCGGTCTGGCCGCCGCGGATCGACAGGCTGCCGTCGGCGTTGCGCTGAAAGCCGAGCGGGCTCGCGGGGGCCGCGCCGCCGCCGGCCGACGAAGCGCCGCCGCCGCCGCCCCCTCCGCCACCACCACCGCCGCGGCCTCCGCCGCCTCCGCCGCCGGAGGCCGCGGCCCCGGAGCTGACCGCCCCGCTGGGCCCCGTGGCCGTGGGCGGGTGACGATGCGGCGGCATGGAGATCGCGCTGGCCATGAGGGCTCCGACCCGTTCGCGGGCGAAGTGCGGGGGACGCGCGGCCCCGCACAAGTGCGGGCACAGCGCGCCGCCGCCAGTCTAAACCACGCGTCCAGGCCGGCGCTAACACCGCGATGACGGTGGACGGCGGGCCGGCCGGACCGGAGCTGGGCCTACTTCTTGCGGGCGTTGGCGATGGAGGCCACGTCGACGAAGGCGCTGCCCTCGCCGAGCACGACCGGCATGCTGCCGTCCCACTTCTGGATGGCCTCCCACTCGACCAGCTCGGGCGTCATGGTCGCCCGCAGCAGCGCCTGGCGCTCGGCCTCGGCGCGGGCCTCGATCAGCATGGCGTTGGCGCGGCCCAAGGCGGAGGCCTCGGCCTGCTTGGCCTCGACCTCGATGCGCTTGAGGTCGTTGCCCGCAGCCAAGACCTGCTGCTCGGCCACCTGCTTGGCCTCGATCGCGTCCTGGTACTTCGAGTCAAAGGTGAAATTGACGATGCTGAGGTCGGTCACGATGAGGTAGCTCTGCTCGAGGCGCTCTTTGACGTAGGTCGAGATGGCGTCCTTGACCTGGCGGCGCTCGGTGATGAGCTCTTCTGCATTGTATTGGGCGGTCGCGGTCTTCACCGCCTCCATCAGCACGGGATCGATGATGTTGGCCTCAACCTGGGCCAGATCGCCGACCTTCTGGTAAAGGTTGGGCGCGTTGGCGGTGTCGATGCGGTAGTTGAGGGCGATCACCGCCGTGACCACCTGCATGTCCTTGCTCGACGCGCTGGCGCTCACCTCTTTCTTCTGCACGCGGGCATCGATGGACACGATGTTCTGACCCACCCAGGTGAGGTAGAGGCCCTCTTGGAACACGTCGGGCTGCACCGCACCCCACTGCGTCTTGATGCCGACTTGTCCGGCGTCCACCGAGGCCGGAGAGCAGCCGCCGAGGCCGAGGAGCGCGAGGGCGGCGAGCAGGGGGAGGGCGCGGTGGGGGCGGATCTGGCTGTGGGCGGTCATGGCGGTCCTCGGGGACGGTGGGTGCAGCGCGGCTCTGCCCCGCGGGGCGAGGCGGAGGGCGCGCGCGCTCCCTTAAGCGCGCCGGGCCCGCCGGCGACGGGCCCGACGGCCTCGCTGCGGGCCACCGCGGGTTAGCGGGGCGGCCGCGCGCGCGGACGGCGGTCGCGCTCCCCCGCGCTCCAACCGACCTCCTCCCGCCAAAACGACCTGCTGTACCACTGCCTCAGCGACGCGCAGCGCGTCGCCCACGGAGCCCCCATGCGCCGCCTCCTCCCCCTGCTGCTCTGCGTGGCCCTCGTGGCGGGCTGCGCCGCCAAGCGGCTCAAGCGGCTCGAGCCCGACGAGCACAAGCACTACATGGCCCTGAAGGCCTACATGGAGGATGGGCAGCGCGAGGGCTTCCTCAAGCTCAAGACCCGGGCCGAGCGCGACGAGTACCTCAAGAAGGCCGGCCTGTGGGACCGCTTCTACACCCTGCCGCCTGAGGTCCGCGAGCAGATCTACGGCGGCGAAGTGCAGGTGGGCTGGACCAAAGACATGGTCTTGATGGCCTGGGGCAAGCCGGTCGACAGCAAGAAGCTGGCTGGTCGCCAAGCCCAGCGCTCCTTCCTCTACATCTACCGTTTTGAGCAGACCCAGGACGGCGCGTTGTTGGTGTGGGAGCCGGGCAGCAAGACGCAATACAAGGCGGCCGAGCTGTGGGAGCGCCACGTCTTCATCGATGACGACAAGGTCACCAAGATCGACCAGAAAAAGGGCAAGTGGTGAGCAGCGGCGGCGCCGGTGGGCCCGGGCCGCTCGGCCCGGAGCTGACCGGCCCGGAGCTGACCGGCCCGGAGCTGACCGGCCCGCGGCGCCCCGGCCACCTGCGCCGCAGCGGGCGCGGGCCGCTATCCGGCGCCACCATCCGGGTGCGCCCGGCCCGGCCAGAGGACGAAGAGCCCTGCAGCACGTTGCTCCGGGCGATCTGGGCCGAGGGTGAGGCCTTCCTGACCCACCCCGATGAGGCCCCGGATCGGGTGCTCCCCCTGGTCGACGCGACGG
>JBJONS010000481.1:0-9418 GCA_046051725.1 Pseudomonadota bacterium
GCCCTGGCCCGCATTCGCCACCCCGGCGTGGTCGGCTGGCGCGACCACGGCGCGTGGCTGGGCCGCCCCTACCTGGTGATGGAGTACGTCGAGGGCAGTGACCTGCGCGTGCTCGCCCCCAAGCTGCACGAGCGGCCCCCCGCCGAGCGGTATGCCCGCTGCCGGGCCATCGGGGTCGCCCTGGCCGACGCCCTCGACGCCCTGCACGAGGCCCAGCTCGTGCACCGCGACGTCAAGCCAAGCAACGTGATGGTCGCCGAAGACGGCCGGGTGGTGCTCACCGATCTGGGCGTGGTCAAAGACCTCTCTGATCCCGAGGGTGACCGCACCGCCGTGGGCACCCTGGTGGGCACCCTGGCCTACGCCGCCCCTGAGCAGGTCGACGGGCTGCGGGTCGACGCCCGGGCAGACCAGTTCAGCCTCGGCGCGACCCTCTACTTTTTATTGACCTTGCGCAGGCCCTTCGATGACCGCGGCCGCGAGCAGCTCGCCCCTCCCTCGCACGTCGATCCGGCGGTGCCTGAAGAGCTCGAGGCGGTGGTGCTGCGGCTGATGGCCCCCCAGCCCGCAGATCGGTACCCGTCGATGCGCGAGGTCCGCTTCGCGCTCGGCGCCGACCGCGAAGAGGGCATCCGCATCGCCGGCCGCAACGACGCCGTGCTCGCCATCGCCCGCGCCCTCACCCTGGCCGGCGAGGGCGCGCGGGTGCTCGTGCGCCCGCAGGGCACCAAGGGCTCGGGCCGCGGCTGGACCGCCGAGCTGTTGAGCCAGAACGCGCGCCGGCGGGGCATTCGGGTGCTGCGCCCCCACGGCGAGGCCGACCGGGGCGAGGCCCTCGCCGCGCTGGCCGGGCCTGCCCCGGTGGTGGTGCTCAGCCAGCAGCCCCTCCCCTTGCCGGCGGGCGCGGTGCAGGTCGACGTGCCCCTCCCTCCGCTTGGCGTGGCCGACCTCCGCCGGACCGTCGTGGGCGTCGCGCCGCGCACCGAAGAGCCCGCGCGGGTGGCCGAGCGCCTCCACCGCCTGACGGGGGGCCTCCCGAGCCTGCTCGTGCCGCTGCTCGGCCGGGTCATCCACGGCGGGGCCATCTGTCTGCCCGAGAGCCCGGCGCTGCCCCCATCGGCCCTCGACCACCTCGACGACCTCGAGCTCGACGACCAAGACGTGCTCGCCGCCCTCGCCCTGGCCGGGGGGCCGGTCTCTTCGGCGGTGCTGACCACCGCGCTGCCGGTCGACGTCTCTGCCGCCCTCGACCGCCTGCACCAGCGGGGCCTCGCCCGCGAGGCCGACGGCCTGTGGACCCTCTCCGCCGCGCTGTTCTCTGAGGTCGCCGCCGAGCGGGCGGTCGACCCCGAGGGCCTCCGCCGCCGCATCGACGAGGCCCGCCAGACCGAGCGGGCGGCCCTCCTCCCCCTGCCCGATCGGCTCGCCGCGGCCTGGTCGGCCCTGCTCGCCGGCCAGCTCCCCGAGGCGGTGGGGCAGCTGCAGCGCGCGGCGGCCCACGCCCAGGCCGCCGGCGACCGCGCGGCGGAGTGTGAGGTGCTGTGCGCGCTCGGCCACGCCCTGCTCGAGCTCGGCCGCCCCCAAGACGCCCGCCACCCGCTCGCCGACGCCACCGCGCTCAGCCGGGTGGCCGACTCTCCCCGGCTGCGGCGCCTGAGCCACGCCCTGCGCGCCGCCGCCGGCCTGCGCGAGCAGCCCCGCGACCGGGGGGCCGCCGCCGCGGCGATCGACCGCCTGCTGCCGATCCTCGCCGGGGCCGAGGCCCGCCCGCCCGAGCTGGCCGACGCGCTGGGCATGGCGCTGTGGGCCCACGCCGCCGGGGTGATCTCCGACCGGGCCAACGCCCGCCTGGCGACCCGCCGCGCCGAGGACATCGCCGCCCGGCTGCCTCCCGACGAGTCGCTGCAGGTGCGCCTCTGCCTGCTGCGCGGGGCCCTGGCCCGCGGCGACCGCGCGGCGGCCCGCACCTGGCTCGACCACCTGCCCGCCGACCCTGGCACCCCGCCGCTGCGGCGGCTGCAGCGCGCGGTCCTCGCCGCGGCGGTCGACGGCCAAGCGCCCCCGAGCCCCGCGGGCCTCGACCTGGGCCTGAGCGAGGCCGAGCGCGCCGCGCTGCTGTTGCCCTGACCGCCGGCGCCTCCCTCTTCGCCCGAAGGCCCTCCCCATGAGCACGATGAGCCGTCCCCCCGAAGATGAGGCCGCCCGTGCGGTGCGGGTGCTCGACGAGCTGCTCGAGACGGCGATCGAGAAGCGGGCCAGCGACGTGCACATCGAGGCGCGCGAGCAGCTCTACCGGGTGCGGCTGCGCGTGGATGGCGTGATGGTCGACCAAGGCGTGCTGCCACTGCCGGTGGGCCTGCCGGTGGTCAGCCGGGCCAAGGTGCTGTCGGGCCTCGACATCGCCGAGAAGCGGCTGCCGCAGGACGGCATGTTCCAGCACACGAGCAAGAAGCGCGGGAAGGTCTCTCTGCGGGTCGCCACCTTCCCCGGCATCAAAGGAGAGAAGGTGGTGATGCGCCTGCTCCTGCCCGGCCGGCTGCAGACCCTCGACGGGCTCGGCGTGCCCGCGCCCGAGGTCGCGCGCCTCAAGCGCCTCGTGCAGCGGCCCGGCGGGCTCATCCTGGTCACCGGCCCCACCGGCGCGGGCAAGACCAGCAGCCTCTATGCCCTGCTCCGCGAGATCGACCCCAAGGCCCGCAACGTCTGTACCCTCGAGGACCCCGTCGAGGTCGAGCTGCCCGAGATCACCCAGGGGCAGGTCAACCGCCGCGCCGGTTTTGACTTCGCCTCAGGCCTGCGCGCGGTGCTGCGGCAAGACCCCGACGTCATTCTGGTCGGCGAGATGCGCGACCACGAGACGGCGGCCATCGCGGTGCAGGCCAGCCTGACCGGTCACCTCGTGCTGAGCACCCTGCACACCAATTCGGTGCCCGCGACCATCACCCGCCTGCTCGATCTGGGCCTCGAGCCCTACGTCGTGGCCAGCGCGCTGAGCGCGGTGGTCGCCCAGCGCCTCGTCCGCACCCTCTGTCCCGCGTGCATGGGGCGCCTGCCGCGGGCCCGGCACGAGGCGCAGCTCGCCGAGGTCGGCTTCGCCATCGAGGGCGACAGCTTCCCGGTGGCCAACGGCTGCCCGACCTGCCTGCAGACCGGGTACCTGGGCCGCACCGGCATCTTCGAGGTCGTCGAGGTCGACGACGCACTCGCTGTGCTCATCAAGGCGCGGGCCGGCGCTGGCGAGCTGCGCGGCTGGCTGCGCGAGCGGCGGCTGCCGACCCTGCGGAGGGCGGGGGTGCCCTTGCTCGAGGCCGGGCGCACCACCCTCCCCGAGCTGCTGAGGATGACGTGATGATCAGCGGTCTGGTCGAGGGGGTGGGCAAGACCACCGGCTGAGGCCCAGCGTCGCGGCCTGCGCCTCTTCGTGGCAGCCGCGGGCCGAGAGCGCGCCGGCCCAGGCCGCGGCCTCGGCGGGGTCGGGCAGCCGCAGCCCGGTGGGGAGGAGGACCCAGCGGGCCTCGGACAGGGCCGCCTCCACCGTCTGTGCGTCGCCGGAGAAGTGGCCCTGCAGGTGCAGCACGGGGAGGGTCGACAGCAAGGGCGCGGCCCGCGGATCGGTCACCACCGGACCCGGCTGGGCCCGCACCGGCCCGGTCAGCGCCGCGCCCTCGGCCGCCCGTGCGTCGGGTCCGCCGAGGCCCACCCAGAGCCAGCGCAGCTGGTCGGGCCACTCGGGCGCGCCGGCCGCCAGGGCCAGGGCGAGGCTGAGCGCGCCGCCCCGGGGGCCGAGGCGGCCGCGCAGGGCGAGGGCCGCCCCGCCGAGCAGGCCCGGCGCGCAGACCGCGAGGTAGTGCAGGCCGCCGTGGCCCGGCGCCAGCGGCTCGAGCGCCGACAGCGCGGCGAGGAAGAGCCAGGCCCCCGCCGCCGGCCAGGCCGCCGGGTGCAGCAGGGCCGCCGGCGCGCCGATCAGGGCCCGCAGCCCAAAGTGGGTGGCCTGGGGCCAGCGCAGCAGCGGGCGCTGCCCCTCGGCGATCGCCACGAGCTCACCGGCGAGGTTGGCGTTGGTGTCGATGTTGTCGAGGCGACCCCACACGAGCAGGGGCAGCGCGGCGGCCCCGGCGGCCCCCACGGCGCAGACCAGGGCCCCGGCCAGGGCGGCGGCGGGCCGGCGCGCGAGCCGCGAGAGGGGCAGGGCGGCCATCGCGAGGATGACGTAGAGCGCCTCTTCCCGGGCCAGCGCGCAGAGCAGGGCCCCGGCCAGTGCGACCCCGAGCTGGGGCCGCGGCGCCCGCAGTCCGACCAGCAGCAGCAGCCCGCCGGGCAGCATCGTGGTGATCGGGCGCAGATCGCAGAGCAGCAGGCTCAAACAGAGGGGGTGCAGGGCCAGGGCGAGGGCGCCCAGCGTCGGCCCGGCCCCCCTCCCGCCGAGCAGGGCCCGCAGCAGCAAGAAGACCGGCCCGAGCAGGGCGCCTTGCAGGGCCACCGCCGCGGCGGGGTCGTCCCCGGTCGCGTGGGCCAGGGCGTGCGCCAGCCGCCAGGGGCTCAGGTGCACGCTGGTGGTGAGCCCCCCGTGGTCAAAGCGGAGTGCGGTCTGGGCGAAGCCCTCGCCCCGCGCCGCGCTGGCCGCGCTCTGGGCAAAGAACACCAGATCGGGGGGCGAGAGGCTGTCGACCGCGCGCACCCGTCCGACCGCCGCCGCCGCCCCGGCCGCCGAGAGCAGCGCCGCAGAGAGCGACGTCATCGACGCCCACCTCAGGGGGCCTCCGGGGTCCAGCCCGGGCCGGGCTGGCAGCCGGTCAGCCGCAGCAGGCGCAGGGGGACGGGGTCTTGGGGCCAGTCGAGGTCCAGATCGCCGACCGGCGGGGTCAGGGCCTCGGTCACCGCCTCGACCCGGCAGCGCGATCGGGCGATCGCGCAGGGGTTCGGGTCGCGCAGGGTCCGGCCGGGCACCGCGGGGTAGCCGACCGCGCAGCGCAGGCCCTCCCACAAATAGAGGGGCGGGTCGGCGGCGGCGCCGGGGCGCGCCTCGACCCGCTCGGCGGCCTCGACCCGCAGCGGCGGGGCCTCGCCCGCGGCGGTCGGGTGGACCTTCGCGGCGATGGCGGCCAGCACGATGGCCTGGCGGTTCGCGTGGGGGGTGTCGCCGGCGATGAGCAGCACGGCGCCCGGCGGCAGGGCCTCGACCGCGGCGGTGAGCGCCGCCCACTCCGCCCGCGGCGCCCAGGGGCCCCGCGCGCCGGGCAGCAGCAGGGCGCCGCTCAGGGCGAGGGCGAGCAGGCCGCGGGCGCCGCGCGGGCCGCCGCTGAGCGCGGCGACCAGCCCCGGTGGAAGGTCGAGCCGGGCGGCCAGGGCGGGCAAGGCGGCCGCCCCGAGCCCGGCGAGGCAGAGCGCCGCGCCGAGGCTGGGCAATTGCAGCCGCAGCAGGTCACCTTCGGGCCAGGCCTTGTGCAGCACCGGCGCCAGCGCGAGGCCCGCCGCGGCGAGGGCCAGCCGGGCCGGGCGGGCGGTTGGCCCGCCGAGCGCCCCCGCCGCGCCGATCAGCGCGAGGGGCAGCAGCAGGGGCCCGCTGCGCCCGCCGACCAGCAGGCCGCCCAGGTGGCCGGCGGCGGCCAGGGCCGCGGTGGGCTGGGCGACCCCCGAGCCCGCGCCCTCGCCGAGCAGCTCGACGAGGCGGGGCAGGGCGAGGAGCGGGCCGCAGAGCAGCGGGGGCAGCAGCGAGGCCCGGCGGCCCGGGGCGGCGAGGGCGAGCGCCACCGCGGGCAGCCCGACCACCAGCAGGCCCTCGGGGCGCAGGGCGGGGGCGAGGGCGCACAGCGCCGCGCCGGCGAGGGCGGCGAGCGCGACGAGGTGGACGTCCAGCAGCAGCAGGTGAGGGATCTCGGTGCCGGCCAAGCGCACCAGCCCTGGGCTCAGGGCCGCCGCCGCGCCGGCCAGGGCGAGGGCCGGGCCCCGCAGCCGGGGGGCCAGCGCGCCGAGGCTGAGCGTGACCAGGGCCGGGGCCAGCGCCGCCAGCGCGCGGTTGAGGGGGAAGACCAGCCGGGGGTCGCCGCCGGTGAGCCAGCGGCTGAGCGCCGGCCAGCCCGGGCCGTAGAGGCGGTCGCCGGTCGGGCCCTCGACCGCCTGCACCAGCGGGATGGCCCCGCCGTCGGGGCCGATCAGCAGGCCGCCGGGCGCGAAGACCGCCATCAGCGCGCCCAAAGCGAGCGCGAGCAGCACCGGCGGCAGCCGCCCGCGCAGCAGGGTCGGCGCGCCGATCAGCAGTCCCCCGGCGGCGAGCAGCGCGCCGGCGCCGAGCCAGAGCGGGGCGGGCACCGGGGCCGGGCTGGGCGGGCCGACGGTCTGGGCGACCTGCTGGTCGGGCAGGGTGGGCGGAGGGCGCGGGGCTGCCGGCGGCGGAGGGGCCGCGGCCAGCGGGCGGGCGCGCGGTCCGCGCTCTGCCAGCCGGGCGCAGAGGGCCTGGATGTAGGGGGGCTGGTCCTCGACCTCGGTGGACTCGCCGCGCAGCTCCCACCGCGGCGAGAGGGCGAGGCCGTGGGCGGCGCAGGCCGGGCCGCCGACCCGCTCGGCGGCGAGCAGCTCGACCTGCAGCGCGCTGCCGTCGGGCAGGCGCAGGGTGGCCCGCTCGAACTCGGCGTGCAGCACGGTGCCTTCGACGACGGCGCCGCCCAGGTCCTCGCCGTCGGCCCACAGGTGCGGCGGCGGCGGCGGGGCCGGCGCGATCCCGAGGCTGAGCAGGGCGGCGAGGGCGAGCGGAGCGGGCAGCAGCGGGGCCTCCAGCGGTCGGCGCACCATAGTCGAGGCGGGCGCCCGGGACGGGTCCGGCGCGTTAGGGCGCCGACCCACAGCCGATCTCCACGGAGCCGCCCCATGACCGGACCCCGGACCGGAGCGCCTGGCGCGCCCGTCGCGCACCTCCCCCTCGCCTGGCGCAGCGCGGGCCCCGACGGCGCGGCCCTGCGCGCGGCCGCGGCGGCCGGGCCGGGCTGGTACTGGGTCCAGCGGCCGCTCGCGGTCGGGCCGGGGCACTATGACGGGTCGGCGCGGGTGCAGCTGCCGATCTGGATCGGGCCCGACCTGCGGGTGCAGAGCCCGCTGACCGAGCTCTGCGATCTGTCTGCGGCCAGCCTGTGCCCCGAAGACGACTCGACCGGATCGGCGTGGGAGACGCTGTTCGCCGGCCCCATCGCGCCCGGGGCGCCCTCGGGCAGCCTCGCGGTGCGGGCCGACGGTCCGCCGGTGGGCGAGGCCCCGCGCCAGGCCGGCTGGTGGTGGTGCCGCACCGTGGGTCCGCTGCTGCACGTCGATCCCGACGGCATCGGCCCGATCTACCTCGCCTATGGCAGCGACGGCCAGCTGATGGTCTACGCGGCGGCGGCGGCCGACGGGCGCGGGGTCGACCTCATCGAGCTCGGCTTCGCCGAGCCGCTGGTGGCGCGCTGGGGGCTGATCGACGCCCAGGGCGAGGCGGGCCGCACCGAGGCCCACTTCTACGGGCCGATCCCCCGGCCCGCGCCCCTGGCCCCGACCCAGCCGCGGCGCCGGGCGGGCTGAGGCGGCGGCGACGGCGGCGGGGGCGGCGGTTAGCGGGCGGCCTGCCTCCGCTCACCCGCTGAATCGCCCCTGGAGGGCCGCATGCGCGCCTCGCAGCTCCACATCGTGACCTACCGCAACGACCCCGCCGACGCCGAGGTCACCAGCCACAAGCTGATGGCCCGCGCCGGCTACATCCACAAGATCAGCGCCGGGCTCTATGTCTACGGGCCGCTGCTGTGGCGCACGCTGCGCAAGATCAGCGAGATCGTGCGGCAAGAGCTCGACGGCGTCGGCGGGCAAGAGGTGCAGCTGCCCATCCTGCAAGACCAGGCCTTGTGGGAGAAGTCGGGCCGCTGGCCGGTCTACCAGGCCAGCCGCACGATGCTGACCACCAAGGACCGCAAAGACGTGGTCTATGGCCTCGCGCCGACCGCCGAAGAGGTGGTCACCGAGTACGTGGCGGCGACGACCAAGAGCTACAAGCAGCTGCCCCTGTCGCTCTACCAGATCCACACGAAGTTCCGCGACGAGATCCGCCCCCGCTTTGGCCTGATGCGGGTCAAAGAGTTCATCATGAAGGACGCCTACTCCTTCGACGCCGACGAGGCGGGCCTCGACGCGCGCTACGAGGCCTTCCGCAAGGCCTACGTCCGCATCTTCCAGCGGGCGGGGGTCGAGGCCTTCGGCGTCGACGCCGACCCGGGCGACATCGGCGGCTCGGGCAGCATGGAGTTCATGGTCGCCGCCGAGGCCGGCGAGGACGCCATCCTCATCGAAGAGGGCGGCGACTACGCGGCCAACGTCGAGAAGGCGACCAGCCGGCTGGTGCCGTCCGCCTCTGCCGGCGAAGACGAGCGCCCCCTGCGCATCGAAGACACGCCGGGCATCAAGACCGTCGAGCAGCTCCACGGCTTCTTCCCCGCCGTCACGCCCGACCGCATGGTCAAGACCGTGCTGGTCAAGGCGGTCTGGGCCGACAAAGAGGTGCCCTGGGCGGTGCTCATCCGCGGCGACCAAGAGGTCAACGAGGTCAAGCTCAAGAACCACACCGGCGGCCTCGCGCTGCGCATGCTGACCGACGCCGAGATCGTCGAGCTGACCGGCGCCGAGCCGGGTTTTGCCGGGCCGATCGGCCTCGCCCAGTCCTTCTCGATCGTCGCCGACCACTCGGTGCGCGAGATGAAGAACCTGCTCTGCGGGGTCAACCAGACCGACAAGCACGCGCTCGACGTCAACCCCGGCCGCGACTTCCCCCTGCCGGCCTTCGTCGACCTGCGCACGGCGCGGGCGGGCGAGCCCGGGCCCCGCAGCGGCGCGCCGCTGATCGTCAAGCGCGGCATCGAGGTCGGCCACATCTTCAAGCTGGGCACCAAGTACTCGGCGGCGATGGGCGCGGTCTTCACCGACGAGGGCGGCCGCCCCAAGCCCTTCGTGATGGGCTGCTACGGCATCGGGGTCTCGCGGGTCGCGGCCTCGGCGGTCGAGCAGCACGCCGACGGCATGGGCATCCGCTGGCCGGTGGCGATCGCGCCTTTTGAGGTCGCGGTCGCCAACCTCACCCCGAAGGACGAGGACCTCGTCGCCGCCGCCGAGGGCTTCTACGCGGCGCTCAAGGCCGCGGGCCTCGACGCGCTCATCGACGACCGCCCGCTGGCCGCCGGCGCCAAGATGAAGGACATGGAGCTGCTCGGCTTCCCCTTCACCGTGGTGGTGGGCCGGGGCTACAAGGCCGAGGGCACCGTTGAGCTGCGCGACCGCTTCGCCCAGACCACCGAGAGCGTGCAGATCGACGCGCTGGTGGCCACCGTGGTCGAGCGGGTGACCGCGGCGCGGCGGGGGCTGCTGCCGGCCTAGTCAGCCGTGGGCGCCCCGGCCTGCGGCCGTCGCC
>JBJONS010000482.1:0-16724 GCA_046051725.1 Pseudomonadota bacterium
CAGCTGTCGGCGGGTCCCCGGGCAGCGCCGCTTCGAGCGCCGCCAGCAGGGCGCCGATCTCGTCCGGATCGACCGCGTCCGCGTCAAGCTCATCCGGAGCGTGCCGCTGCCGGGCGGCCAGCAAGGCCGGCACCTCGCGGGCGAGCGCCGGCACCAGCGCGCCCGCCGCCTGCACGTGGCGCAGGTCCTGCACGAGCAGGGTCGGCAGCAGCCGCCGGGCGATCACCAGCGGCAGGTGCGGGTTGCAGCAGAGCGCCTTGCGGACCGCCGGGCGGGTCGACCAGCGCGGGTGCTGGGCGACGACCTGCAGCACCTCGGGGCGGGTCGGCCGCAGGGCCGCCACCACGATCACGTCGCGCTCGGTCAGGCGCGGGTTGTCGAGCAGCAGGCTGATCACGCGCCAGTCTTGGTCGCGCAGCAAGCGGTCGAGGGCGAAGCGGTCGCGGGCCCGCGCGGCGGCGCGCCGCACGCCGAGCGGCAGGTCCAAGGCGGGGTTCTCGCGGGCCTCGTCGGCGCGGTCGAGCTCGGCCAGCTCGCCCTGCAGCAGGCGCCCGACCCCGCCCAGGCCGGCGGTGGCCGCCAGCCGCGCCGCCTCGGCCGCGACCGCCGGGTCGAGCTGGGCGTAGGCCACCGGCTCGAGGGCGAGCTGCTGCAGCACCACCCGGGCCGGCGCGCTGCCCGACCGGGCCCGCACGAGCAGCAACACCAGGGCCGCGACCAGCGGCGCCGGAGGCAGGGCGACCAGCCACGCGGCGCTGACCGCCCGGCGCATCGGCCCCTCGCGCAGCCCGCCGACCCGGCGCTCGAGCGCGGTGAGCTGGGCCTCGACCTCGGCCCTGCCCGCCGCGCCGAGCAGCTGTTCGGCGGCGCCCGCGCCATCGAGAAGGTGGGCCTCGGTCGCCATGCTGCCCCCCGGGCCTGGTCCGACACGGATCCCCTGGCCGTCCCCCTCGGATAAGGGCGCGCAGAGGCCCGCGCCAGCGCGGCGCCCGCTGGAGGGTCCATGCCGCCGCGCCGCCGCCCCCTGCTCCTCGCCGCCGCCGCCCTGCTGGCCGCCGGGCTGGGCCTCGGCTGGTGGCTGAGCCAGGCGCCTGAGCCCGAGGCCCCGCCCGACCGCGCCGAGACCGAAGAGATGATGCGCGAGATCGGGTACGTGCAGTGAGGTCCTGGGAAGCGAGGGCCGGCGCCGCATTGGCGCTGCTGCTCGCCTTCCTTGGCGTCTACGCCGTCATGATCGAGCCGATGCGCCTCGTGGTCACCACGCACCGGGTCGCGCTGCCGGGCCTGACCGCGCCGGTGCGGGCCCTGCTCATCGGCGATCCCCAGCCGATCTGGCCGTGGTGGGACAAGGCGCGCCTCGACGCGACGATGGCCGAGGCCGCGGCGCTGCGGCCCGACGTGGTCTTCTTCGTCGGCGACTATGCCTACGAGAACAAGAACCTCAAGCGCCTCGGCTGGGGCGGCCCCTTCTTTGTGCAGCCGGCCGACACGGTGGCGGCGATGGCCCAGATCACCGCGCCCATGGGCGCCTACGCGGTCATGGGCAACCATGACTGGTGGTGGGATGGGCCCGAGGTGCTGCGCCTGCTCGGCCAGACCCCCATCCGCGTGCTGATGGACGAGGCGGTGCGGGTCGAGGCCAACGGCGCGGCCCTGTGGGTCGTCGGCCTCGAAGACCTCGCCACCCCGCGCCGGATCGACCTGCGGCGGGCCTTCGCCGCGGTCGACGACAGCGCGCCGGTGGTGGTGCTGAGCCACAGCCCCGACATCTTCCGGTCGTTGCCCGACAACGCCGCGCTGATGCTGGCCGGGCACACCCACGGCGGCCAGGTCTGGCTGCCCTTGCTGGGTCGCCCGATGGTGCCCATCGAAGACACCCGCTTCGCCTATGGGCACGTGCAGGCTGACGGCCGGCAGGCCGTGGTGACCGGCGGCCTGGGCATGAGCATCCTGCCCGTGCGGTTCATGACCCCACCCGAGCTCACCTTGATCGAGCTGGTGCCGGCCGAGGGCTGAGGGCGGGGCGCCTGCGGCCGCCCCCAGGGCGTCGCCGGGGCCCCGGCCCGCGCCGCGCCGCGCCGCTGCGCGTCGGGTCGCGGTCCGCCCGGCTCGGCCGCTGCGCGGCCGCGGCTGCGCCGCGCCCCCGGGTCGGCCGGGCGCGGGGCTCCCCAAGGGCGGGCGCGGACCTTAAAGGCCGCCGCGGCGCGGAGGCGCCCGGTGCGGCATCGGCCATCGAGGAGCGAGAACATGCACGGCGTCGTTGTCGAGAGCGACTTTCGCCCCGCCTGGTGGCTGCCCGGCGCCCACGCGCAGACCATCGGGGCCCAGGTGCGGCGGGCCATCCCCCTCCCGCTCGCGTGGGAAGAATTCACCCTCCCCGACGGCGACTTCCTCGAGCTCGGCTGGACCGGGCCGGCCGAGGGCCCGGTGGTGGCGCTGATCCACGGCCTGGGCGGCTCGTACGAGAGCGTGCACATCCGCGGGCTCGCGCGGGCGATGGCCGGGGCGGGCTGGCGGGTCTGCCTGTTTCACTTCCGCGGCTGCGCCCGGCGGCCCAACCGCAGCCTCACGACCTACCACAACGGCATGACCAGCGATCTGGACGTCGTTCTCCATGAGCTGGCCCGGCGGTACCCCGACCGGCCGCGGGCGGCGGTCGGGATCTCGCTGGGCGGCAACGCGCTGCTCAAGCTGCTCGGCGAGCGGGCCGAGGCGGTGCCGCTGCACGGCGCGGCGGCGATCAGCGTGGCCCTCGAGCTGCGCCCCTGCGTCGATCGCCTCAACACCGGCTTCTCCCGCTTCTACCAGGGCCTGCTGCTCCGCCGGCTCAAGCGCCGCCTCGCCCAGCGCCGCGCGCTCATCTCCCAGCACCTCGACTGGGACCGCATCGTCTCGGCCCGCCGCTTCCCGAGCTTCGACGACGCCTTCACCGCGCCGGTGCACGGCTTCGCCGACGCCGAGGACTACTACGCCCGGGCCAGCAGCCGGCCGCAGCTGCGCCACGTGCGGGTGCCGACGCTCATCTTGGTGGCGGCCGACGACCCCTTCCTCGCGCCCGCCGCCCTGCCCCACGCCGAGGACCTGAGCCCGGCGATCCGCGCCGAGGTCTCGGCCGGCGGCGGGCATGTGGGTTTTGTGGCCGGCCCGCCCCACCGCCCGGTGTACTGGCTCGAGCGCCGCATCGTGCGCTGGCTCGAGGGGCTGGCCGCGGGCTGAGCGCCCGCCGGGCGCCGCCCAAAAAACTCCATCGCGCGCAACCGATTTCTATTGCGCACAACCAAGCCGGGGCTAAGGCCGGGGCATGGACCCGCGCGCCCTCCCCGCTCCGCCGCCGCAGGGCGATCCGCCTGACGACGCCGCCTTCGCGCTGCTGCGGCTCGACGCCCAGCTGTGCTTTCCGCTCTACGCGGCGAGCAACCTCGTGACCCGGGCCTACCGGCCGCTGCTCGAGCCGCTCGGCCTGACCTACCCCCAGTACATCGCCCTGCTCGCCTTGTGGCAGGCGGGGGCGCTCACCGTGCGCGCGCTCGGCGAGCGGCTGCTGCTCGACAGCGGCACGCTCTCGCCGCTGCTCAGCCGCCTCGAGCAGCGCGGCCTCGTCGCGCGGGCGCCCCACCCCACCGACCGGCGGCAGGTGGTCATCCGCCCAACGCCCGACGGCTGGGCGCTGCGCGCGCAGGCCGCGGGGGTGCCCGAGGCCCTGCTCTGCCGGGTCTTCGGCGGGCGCCCGCCCGAGAGCGCCGAAGAGCGGGCCGCCCTGGTCGCCCTGCGCGGGCAGCTCCAGCAGCTCGTCGCCGCGCTGCAGCGCGCGGTCGACCCCGTCGATCCCCTCCCCTCGCCCACGCCCCTCCCCTAAGCCCCCCCGTTCGAGGCCGAACGCCTCAAGGAGCCCCCATGAGCCTCTACGATGTCGAGGTCCGCACCATCACCGGCGAGGCGAAGAGCCTCCGCGACTTCGCCGACAAGACCCTGCTGATCGTCAATGTCGCCAGCAAGTGCGGGTTTACGCCCCAGTACAAGGGCCTCGAAGAGCTGCACCAGCGGTACAAAGATCGCGGGCTGGTCGTGCTCGGCTTCCCCTGTGACCAGTTCGGGCACCAAGAGCCCGGCGACGAGGCCGAGATCCAGCGCTTCTGCAGCCTCACCTATGACGTCAGCTTCCCGATGTTCGCCAAGGTCGAGGTCAACGGCGGCGGCGCCCACCCCCTGTTCGTGGCGCTCAAGAAGGCGGCCCCGGGCCTGCTGGGCACCCAGGCCATCAAGTGGAACTTCACGAAGTTCCTCATCAGCCCAGACGGCCGCACCATCAAGCGCTTTGGGCCGCGCGACGAGCCCGCCTCGCTGGCCAGCGACATCGAGCGCGCCCTGCCGCGCGGGGCCTGAGCCGCGCGCCCGCCCTACGGGGATGACCGATTTGCGTCAGCCTCGCCGCCGCCGCCGTGGTAGCCTGCGGCGGCGGCCCCGGCCGCGGAGGGACCGTGGACAACGTCCGGCTGTTCTTGGACAACCTGAGCCGCGCCCAGCTGCTCGACCGGCTGCGGCTGGCCCTCGACGGCGGCGACCTCGGCATCTGGGACTGGGACCTGCGCGACAACAGCGTGCAGTTCGACCGGCGGTGGTGCGAGATGCTCGGCCTCGACCACGCCGCCACGCCGATGACCCTCGCCACTTGGTCGACGCGCGTGCACCCCGACGACATGGCGTCGTGCACGGCCGACATCCAGGCGCACCTGCACGGCCAGACCGCCCGCTACGAGAACATCCACCGGATGCGGCACGCCAACGGCGAGTGGCTCTACATCCTCGACCGGGGCCGGGTGGCCGAGCGCGACGCCGAGGGCCGACCGCTGCGCTTCACCGGCACCCACGTCGACGTGACCGCGACCGAGCGGGCGCGTGCGGTGGTCGAGCGGCAAGAGCGCCTGCTGCGCAACATCCTCGAAGAGCTGCCCGCCGGCGTGGCGCTGCTGGACGCCGCGGACGTGGTGCAGGCGGCCAGCCCCCGCTGGGCGCGTGAGCTCGGCCTCGCCGACGCGCCGGTCGAGGGCCTGCCGCTGCGCGCGCAGGCGCCGGGCCTCGCGGCGACGCTGGCGCCGGCGCTCGCCCGTGCCCGTGCCGGTGAGCCCCAGATCGCCGAGGCCGAGGCCTTTGTGCGCAGCGACGGCGGGCAGGGCTGGCTGCGCTGGCATGTCCGGCCCTGGGCCGAGGTGCCCGGGCAGCTGCTGCTGATGGTCGAGGACGTGAGCGCGGCGGTCGAAGCCCGGGCCGCCGCCCAGCGCGAGCAAGAGGCCCGGATCGCGTCGCTGGCGCTGTTCGCGGGGGGCATCGCCCACGAGCTGAACAGCCCGCTGCAGATCATCCTCGCTGAGGCTGAGCTGGCCGAGGCCGTGGCCGAAGAGGGCGCAGCGCCCGACCTCCCGGCCATGCGCCGCTCGGTCGAGGTGATTCGACAGACGGCAGAGCGGGCGGCCGCCATCACCCGTGCGCTGCGGACGCTGTCGCGCGACGCGCGGGCCGACCCCGCCGGTGCGGTGGCCGCCGCGGCCCTGCTCGACGACGCGGCGGCCCTGCTGAGCAGCCGCTTCGCGTCCGGGGGGGTGCGCTTGCTGGTCGAGCCCCCCGACCCGGTCCTGCTCGTGCGTGGCCGGGCGGCCGAGCTGCTCCACGTCTTGCTCAACCTGCTGCAAAACGGCTATGACGCCGTACGCGAGGCCGGCGCGGCGAACTCCCCGCGAGGGCAGGTCCGCCTGCGCTGCACCGCAGAGGGGGACGAGGTGGTGTTCTGGGTCGAAGATGGCGGGGACGGGGTGGCTGCCGCGCACCGCGCGCGCGTCTTCGAGCCGTTCTTCACCACCAAGCCGGTCGGGGCGGGAACGGGCCTCGGGCTCGCCATCTCGCAGCGCCTCGCCGCCCGCGATGGGGGCCAGCTGCTGCTGGTCGAGGGCGCGCCCTCGACGACCTTCGCGCTGCGCCTGCCGGTGCACCGTGGCCCGTAGCCGCACCGGCCCCCTGCAGGTGCTGCTGGTCGACGACGAGCCGCTGCTGGTCGACGCGATCGGGCGCCTGCTGCGCCGGGCGGGCCTGCGGGTGATCGAGGCCACCGACGGCATCGAGGCCTTGCTGCGGCTGCGCAACGAGCCCGTCGACGTCATCCTCTCTGACGTCCGCATGCCCCAGCTCGACGGGCCGGGCCTGCTGCGCGCCCTGCGGGCCGAGGGCGACCCGACCCCGCTGGTCTTCCTCACCGGCTACGGCGACTACGGCGACAGCGAGCTGCTGTCCCTTGGCGCCAGCGAGGTGCTCGGCAAGCCGGTCACCCTGCCGCGGCTGCTCGCGGCCCTCCACCGGGCGGTGCATGGCGAGGCCGCGGCGCCATAAGCTCCGGTGCTCCGGCGCGCCGCTGCGCTCAGTGACCGATGACCTTGGCGAGCTGCTCCAACGGGCTCGGCCGGCCGGGCGCGCCCAGGTCGAGGGTCGAGGTGTCCCCCCGCACCTCTTCGCCGCGGGCCAGGGCCCGCAGCAGGCGCCGCATGATCTTGCCCGAGCGGGTCTTGGGCAGGGCCTCGACGAAGCGCAGCTCGCGGGGCTTGGCGATGGGGCTGATCTCGTGCGCGACCCACGCGCGCAGGTCCGAGGCGAGCGCGGCCGCCGCCGCCCCCTCGGGCACCGCGCCCTTGAGGGTCACGAACGCGACGATCGCCTCGCCGGTGATCGGATCGGGGGCGCCGACCACCGCGGCCTCGGCCACCGCGGCGTGGCTGACCAGCGCCGACTCGACCTCCATCGTGCCCAGGCGGTGGCCCGAGACGTTGAGCACGTCGTCAATGCGCCCGGTGATGGTGAAGTAGCCGGTCTCTGGGTCGCGCACCGCCCCGTCGCCGGCGAGGTAGGCGCCGCGCAGCTCGGCCGGGAAGTAGGTCCGCACGAAGCGCTCGGGGTCGCCCCAGAGCGTCCGCAGCATGGACGGAAAGGGTCGACGGATGACCAGCAGGCCGCCTCGCCCATGCGGGACCGGGTGGCCCAGCTCATCCACCACCGCCGCGTCGATGCCGGGGAAGGGCAAGGTGCAGGATCCCGGCAGCAGCGGCGTCACCCCAGGCAGCGGGGTGATGACGTGGCCGCCGGTCTCGGTCTGCCAGAAGGTGTCGACGATGGGGCAGCGACCGCCGCCCACCTCGGCGTGGTACCAGCGCCAGACCTCAGGGTTGATCGGCTCCCCCACCGACCCGAGCAGCCGAAGGCTGGACAGATCATACTGACCCGGCGCGTGCTCGGGGTGGTCGTGGCTGGCCTTGATCAGCGCCCGGATGGCGGTCGGCGCGGTGTAGAAGATGGTCACGCCGTGCCGCTGGATCAGCTCATAGAACCGGCCCGCGTGCGGGAACGAGGGGACACCCTCAAAGATGACCTGGGTCAGCCCAGCGGCCAGCGGACCATAGGCGACGTAGGTGTGCCCGGTGATCCAGCCGACGTCGGCGGTGCACCAAAACACGTCGGTGGGCTTGGCGTCGAAGGTCCACCGGGTGGTGAGCAGCGCGTGCACGAGGTAGCCCGCCGAGCTGTGCTGGACGCCCTTGGGCTTGCCCGTCGAGCCCGAGGTGTAGAGCACAAACAGCGGGTGCTCCGCCGGCAGGCTGGGCGCGGCGTGCACCTCGGGCTGGCCCGCGACGACCACCGCGAGGTCGACCTCGCGCGGATCGACCCCAGCCAGCGCCGTGCCGAGGCGCCGCCACACGATGACCTCGCGCACCGAGGCGCAGCCGCCCAAGGTCAGCGCCTCCTCGACCGCCGGCAGCAGGGGCAGCGACCGCCCGCCCCGCCGCTGGCCGTCGGCGCAGATGACCAGGGTGGCGCCCAGGTCGTCGATCCGCTCATGCAGGGCCTTGGCCGAGAAGCCGCCAAAGACCACCGAGTGCGTGATGCCTAAGCGCGCGCAGGCTTGCATCACGACGATCGCCTCGATCGACATCGGCAGGTAGATGATCGCCCGGTCGCCCACGCCGTAGCCGCGGGCGGTCAGCCCGTTGGCGAGCGCGCAGACCCGCGCGTGCAGCGCCCGGAAGCTGATCGGGGTCACCACCCCATCGTCGTCCTCGAAGATCAGCGCTGGCGCGTCGGCCCGCGGGCCGTCGAGGTGGCGGTCGATGCAATTGGCCGAGACGTTGAGGGTGCCGTCGGCGAACCACCGGTAGAAGGGCGGGTTGCTCGCGTCGAGCACCTCGGTGAACGGCCGGTCCCACCGCAAGAGCACGTCGGCGACCGCGGCCCACCAGCCCTCTGGATCGACCGAGGAGGCGACCCGGTGGGACGAGGCGCCCAAGCGGTCGAGCACCGCGGCGTCAGCGAAGGCGGCGGGCGGAGGGATCAGCGTCGGCATGGGAGGCTCCGATCACGGGGATGGCCCAGCCTACCAGACGAGGCCCGCGCCGCGCGATCTGCCCGACCGCCGCAGGGCTGTGGCAGGTCATCGACCCGACACCACCCAAACAAGCGCGCTGACCGATGTTATAGCCCGGTCGTCGGTTCGACGCCGCGGCGGCGCCGGCGGTCCGGTACCATGCGGCCAGGAGCAGCCCATGCCCGAACACCAGCTCGCGAACCAGACCTCCTCCCAGCAAGGCGCCGCGCTGCAGGCGCAGCCCGCGGCCGCCGGTCAGGCCGCCGCCAGCGCCGGCGCGGGGAACGCGGCCGCCCAGGGGGCGATGCAGCGCAAGCAGGTGATCGACGGCATCAAGACCTGGCTGGTGACCGAGGGCGCGGCCATCGCCGCGCTGCAGGGCGCGGCGAAGGTGCGCCGCATCGAGGGCATCCTCGGGGTGGTCGAGCGGGCCTCGGCCGCGTTGATGGCCGGCCAGCCCTTCGATCTGCAGACCCTCCCCACCGCGCCCGAGGGCGCGGGCGCCGCGCTCGGCGCCGCCATCGCTCCTGAGCTCATCTTCAGCGTGCGGCCGCTGGTCTCGGCCCTCGAGGGGTCGATCGACCAGGCCCAAGAGGTCCAGGGCGGCGCCGGCGCCGAGGGCTCCCGCTACACGGCCACCGAGTGGAACACCCGCCTCGGCCTGCCCGAGTACCGCACCCAGTCCGACAACCTCGCGGCGCCCGAGGCCACCTGCAACGTGACCAGCTTCTCGATGGTGCTCGAGCGGCTGGGGGTCGGGCGGGCCGAGCTGATGCAGCGGGCCGAAGAGAAGGTCCGCGCCTCGTGGATCGACGCCCAGGTGGCCGCCCGCAAGATGACCCGGGCCCGCGGGGCCGAGCTCAAGGCCGACCCCTCGCTGCTGGCGAGCGAGCCGAGCTGGGACCCCGACGCCGCGTGGAAGGCCGAGGCCCGCAAGTACATCGACGCCACCATGAACGACGTGGGCTACCGCCGGGTGCGGGGCCAGCACAGCGTCAGCGCCGCCGACCGCGACAAGATGGCCGGCGCCTTTCGCGCCGACGCCCAGATGGAGGACGTGCTCGACTTCCTGCTGCACAAGGCCGGGGTCTCGCGCACGAGCATCATGGGCGACGCGGCCAGCACGCTGGGCACGCTGGGCCTCGGCGCCAAAGCCGAGACCGAGATGCTGTGGGACGGCAAGTGGGCCGACATCAGCGCCAAGGTGCAGGCGGCGCTCGAGGCCGGCGGCGGGGCCGCGCTCAGCTTCCGCCACAAGGGCACCCAAGACCGCGGCGCCACCCACATCGTGGCCATCCAAGCGGTCGAGGGCAACGGCTTCCGGGTCGACGATCCCTACGGCGCCGTCCGCGACGACTACAACCCGCGGGGCAGCGACGACGCCTACTGGCACAAAGAGCTGCGCCGGGTCCGCGACCCCAAGACCGGCAAGCCGGTGATGCGCGAGGGCCTGGTCACCGAGCGCAGCGTCCAGAAGAACAGCATCAACGGCCTCAACGACTGGGGCGCGGCCTCGGCCCGCCAGCTCGACGCTGACGAGAGCAAGGGGGCGTCGAGCTTCATCTCGTCGGACATCGTGGTGAAGGGGATGCAGTACATCCAGATCTTCAACCGGCCCAAGCCGGTCGAGCCGCCCCGCCCGCGCCCGCGCCCCGCGGACCTCTGAGCCGCCCGGGCCCGCCCGAAGGTCCCGCCCGAAGGTCCCGCCCGACAGACGCGCCCGAACGACCCGCCGGAAAGAACCGCTTACAGGTCGACGGGCTCGGCCCGCAGCCGCTCCGCGAGCAGATCGGCGATCTCGTCGGCCTCTTCGACGAGCAGCCCGTTGTCGCTCGCGTCGGCCTCGAGGCTCAAAAAGACGCCGTCTCCGTCCATGTCGTAGAGCGACAGCTCAACGGTGCCGCCGGCCTCTTCGTCCTCTTCCCAAGCGTCGGGGTCGGCGTCGGGCTCGGCGTCCAGCTCCGCATCGGGCTGCGCGTCCGGCGCCGGATCGGTCGCCAGGGGGTCGACCGGCCCACCGTCGGCCACCGCAGGCGCGTCGGCCGGCGCCGCGCTGCTGAGCCGGGCCCGCAGCTCGTCGGGGCTGGGGATCTCGAAGAAGGCGGTGTGGGTGTCGGTGTCCTCGACCTCGACCCGCACCTGCACGCCAGCGTAGCGGGCGGCGACGGCGACGCAGGCCTCGCGGAACAGGAGCAGATCGAGGCGGCGCCAGGGCAGGCGCCAGGTGCGGTCAGCAGCGATGGGAGCAGACATGGGGACCTCCGGGAGGCCGCGGCCTAACCCAGGCGCGCGGGCCCCCACCGCCACCCCGACCGGCGTCGCGAGAACAGCGCTCAGGTGAAGATGATCTGCGCGCCGGGGGTCATGTCGTAAAAGTCTCCCACCGTGATGACCCCATCCACGCCCTCGATGAGGTCCTTCTCGGTGCGGCTGAACATCTTCATCGCCAGCTCGCAGGCGTAGAGCTTGGTGCCCAGATCGTGCAGCATGCGCAAGGTCTCGCGGGCCCCCGGCAGGTCGAGGTCGGCCATGCGCTTCTGCATCATGGCCGCCGCGAGGTTCTCCATGCCCGGCAGGCCGGTGAGCACCGTCGGCAGGGGGATGGCCGGGTTGCCAGCGAGGTTGACGTGCAGGTGGTCGACCTTGGACTCGGTGATCGCGTCGAGGCCCCAGAAGGTGAAGAAGATGAAGCAGGGGATGCCCGCCTGGCGGGCGCCGGTGGCCAAGATCAGCGCCGGGTAGACCTCGTCGAGGCCACCTTTGCTGCAGATGATGGCGACGGTGCGGGGAGCCGGCGCCACAGCGGCGTCGGGGGCGGGCGCGCCGCCGTTCAGCGGGAGGAACATGGTCCACCTCAAAGGTGCGGTGTGGTTGGGGAGGGCAGATGGGGCGGAAGGGAATCCCCGCTCAGACGCAGCCGACCGGCTTGGGCAGGCCGCTGACCCGGGCGACCGCCCGGGCCGGGGCGGTCGGGAACAGCGCGAAGAGCTCCTTGGTGCCCACGCCCGATGCGGCGGCGATGCGGCGGATGTTCGGGGTCTGCCCGGTGCGCGCGTGCTCGGCGCGGGCGAAGCGGATCACGACCCAGTGCTGCGCGGTGAGGGCCGGCACGCCGACGGTCGGGGCGAGCTTCTCCGCCAGCGCCTCGGTCCACCCCTCGGGCTGCAGCAGGGTGCCGTCGGCGCGGAAGCGCAGGCCCTCAAACACGAGCTCAGCGGCGGGATCTGCGCCGGTGGGGGCCGCAGCCGGCCGCGCGGCGCCCTCTGGCGCACGCAGGTGACCTGGGGCGGCGGCGGGGGCCCGCAGCGGGGCGACGGCCCGCGGGGCGCGGGGGGCCTGCTCGCCGAGCTGGCGGCCGGCCCGGCCGAGGCCGCGCAGCAGCTCGACCAGCACCGCGACGCCGCGCTGCACGTCCTCCTCGCGGCTGATCCGCACCAGATCGGTCACGCCGATCGGCGCGAGCGCCTCGGGCGCCCGCAGCTGATCGGCCGCCGCCACCAGCACATCGAGCACCTCGGGCTGGGTCAGCGCGTCGGTGGCCTGCAACAGGCGCACCAGCCGCGGCCCGAGCTGGGCGAGCTCCTCGGGCGGCGTGCTCTCGGCCACCTGGTCCGCCGCCGCGGCGAGGCCGCCGGCGAGGCGCATCCAACCGCGGGCCTCGGCCCTCTCGAGGCGGGTGATGGCCGCGCCCATCACCGCGCGGCCGATCGGCATGGCCTCGTCCCAGGCCTCGCCGACCATGTCCCGCACCCGCCGCTGCTCGTCGCGCTGGGCTGCGCTCTGCAGCCGGAGGTCCTCGAGCAGGGCCTCGATGCGCGCGAGCCGCGCGCCGCTGTCCACCACGTGTCCGTCGTCCATCTCGCCTCCATCGGGCGGCGCGGCCCCGCGCCCCGCCCCGAGAGGAGCCCGCAGGCCCCGGCTGTGCGCGCTCAGGCGGTCCGCTTGCCGGCCATGAGCATCCGGTGGTCGAGCGGCAGCTCTTTGCCCCGCAGCAGCACGTTCCAATAGATCCACCGGAAGGCCCGCTTGCCCCAATGGTTGACCTCGCTCTCTTCGAGCAGGGTGAAGGGGCCGATGCCCGGCAGCGGGAAGCGCCCAGGCAGGGGCTCGGTGTCGTAGTTGAAGTCGAGCAGCATGGCCTTGCCATCGCCGCTCTCGATGAAGCAGTTGGCGTGCCCGTCGAAGGCCGGCAGGGCCGGCAGGCCGTCGATGGCCCGCAGCACGTTCTCGATCAGCACCTCGCCTTGGAAGTGCGCCACGGCGCCGGCCTTGCTGGTCGGGGCGTCGGTGCCGTCGCCGAGGGCGAAGACCCGCTCTTGGCCCTTCACCTCGAGCGTGTGCTTGTCGATGTGCACAAAGCCCTCGTCATTGGCGATGGGGTGCCCGCGCAAGAAGGCGGCGCCATAGTGCAGCGGAACGCTGACCAGCAGGTCGTAGTCGAGCTTCGCGCCGCCCCAGCTCTCGATCTGGCGCCGCTGCCCATCGACCTTGGCCAGCGAGAAGTCCGGCACCACGCGGATCTGCCGGCGCTCGAGCAGCTCGCCCAACAGGCGGCTCGCCACCGGCTTGGTGAAGGCGCCGCTCAGCGGGGTGACGTAGACGAGCTCGACCCCGGGCCGCCGGCCGTCGGCCCGCAGGTGGGCGTCGGCGAGCAGCGCGAACTCCAGCGGGGCCACCGGGCACTTGATCGGCAGCTCGGCGATGTTCACGACGAGGCGCCCGCCCCGAAAGCGGGCGAGCATCGACCGCAGCCGCTCGCTGCCGGCCATCGTGTAGAAGTCGCTGGCGGTCTGGCCCCAGCCCTCACCCGACAGCCCCTCGGTCATTCCGGGCTCGACCTGGGTCCCTGTCGCGAGGATGAGCACGTCGTAGTGCAGCCGATCTCCCGCGCCGGTGGTCACCTGTCGTTTGTCGGTGTCCAGCGCCGCGACCCCATCGAGGTTCAGCTCGACCCCGTCGGGCAGCAAGGCGCGGCGGCTGCGGCGGTCGTCGGCCGCGCGGTCCATGCCAAAGGGGATGAACAGCAGCCCCGGCTGATAGATGTGATCATCGTCCTGATCGATGATCAGGACGCGCCAAGCGGCGGTCGGCAGCGCCGTGCGCAGCTTGTGGGCCATGAGCGTCCCGGCGGTGCCGGCGCCGAGGATGAGCAGCGTTCGCATTGCGCCTCCGGCCCGGGGCAAAGCAAGGCCCGTGCCCGGCCGCGGCGGGCCGCGGCGGCGGGCCACAGCGGCGCAGCGCCCGCAGAGCTTCGGCCTCGACCGCGGCGGGGCCGCGCGTCCCCGGCGCCCCGACCTGTGCCAGAACGCACAGGGCCGGCTGTGCTGGCCGGCCCGCCCCTCAGCGCCGGCGGATCTGCACGTCGGGCCGCCGCTGCCGCAGGGGCCAGACCAGCTCGCCCTCCCGGCCGTGGGGGCGGCGGTCCACCGTCACCGTCGCGCCAAAGGGCAGGGTCTCGGCCATCTGCAGGCCCTCGGCCCGCAGGGTGCTCGCCCCCTCGGTGCTCGCCTCGTCAAAGAGCGCCCGGGCGTCCACCGCCGGCGCCGCCACCACCGGCAGGCGGGGCACACCGGCGGCCGGGTCGGCCGCCGCGCGGTGGGCCGCGACCTGCGTGATCAGCGCCGCGGCGGGCCAGAGCTGCGCGCCCTCAAGGCCCAGCGGCCAGCGGCGCCCGAGCCAGGGCAGGGCCGCGGCGAGCAGCGGGGCGAGGTAGCGCGGCTCGAGGCGCGGTCCAAAGAGCGCGGCCAGCACCAGCAGGCCCACCGGCAGCAGCAGGCTGCCGAGGCGGAGGATCCACGGCGCGTCGGGCGGCGCGGGCGCCGGCGCCGGACCCCCGCGGGCCCAGCTCCACAGAAGCCCGCCCGCCCGGCGCAGGGGCGGCAGGGGCAGCAGGGCGCTCAGCGGCGCGAGCACGATCAGCGGCCAGAGGGTCCACAGCGGCGCGGCGCTGAGCGCGTCGACCCCGCCCTGCAGCCAGGCGCCCGGCGCCGCCGGCGGCGCGCCGCCCGAGGCCACCCACCAGCTGCCGAGCAGGCCCCCCTGCGGCCGCGGCCGCAGCAAGGGGTCGAGCCAGCGGTGCAGCACCACGAGGCCGAGGCCCGCGCCGACCAAGGCCCGGGGGCGCAGCAGCAACAGGGCCAGGGCCGGCAGGGCCACCGGCTTGACCAGCACGCTGCTCGCCGCGACCAGCCCGCCGAGCAGGGGCCCGCCCCAGGCGCGCGCCGCGCAGAGCACGCCCCCGCGCAGGGCCGCGGCGAGCGCGGCCGGGGCCAGCGGATCGACGGCAGCGGCGGGCGCCGGCGGGCCACCGGGGCCACCGGGGCCACCGAGGGTCGCGAGGACCGCGCCCAGCACGACACACAGCAGCGCGGGCGCGTCCCCGGCCGAGAGCGCGCCGGTGTAGACCAGCAGCGGGCTCATCGCGGCGATCCACCCGCCGGCGCCGCCGAGCCCGACGCGCTTGCCGAGCAGCCCGAGCAGGGCGCAGCAGAGCCCGCCGCTGAGGACCGACAGGGCCCGGCCCGAGCCGACGACGCCGATCAGCAGCGGGTGCAGCGGGTAGAGGTGCCCGCCAAGGTCCACCGCCGCCTCGGCCCCCGTGCCGTCGGGGCCAAAGGGCGCGCCGCCGCCCAGCGCCCAGGCGCTCAGGGCGCGCAGCCCCCCCGCCACGCCGGCCAGCGCGAGCAGCTCGACCTGATCGGCGCGCCCGAGCCGCGGTCGCGGCACAGGCGGCGGCGGTTCGACGGTGACGCGGGGGGCGCGGGCGGCGGGCACGGCGCCTCCTGGGGCTGGGCGCAGCGCCGCAGTCTGCCACGGTGGCGGCCGCGCGGGTGCGCCTCAGCCGGCCGTGCCTGACGCGGCGGCCGGGCCCGGGCCGTCCGGTGGGCGCCCACCGCCGGGCGGGCCCTTTCCACCGCCAGCGCCCGTGCCGCCAGGCGGGCCTTTTCCGCCGCCCGCGCCCGTGCCGCCGGGGCCGCCCGCGCCGCTGGGGCGCGGTGCCCCGCCCAGCGACTCGAGCCAGGCCGGCGGTCGCCCCTCGAGCAGCTCGGGGGCCTCGGCCCCGACCGTCGGGCCGAGGCCAAGGTGGGCCCGGGCGGCCGCGAGGCCCTCGCGGGTGGGCGCGAGCGCGCCCAGCGCGACGGCGCGCCCCGCGAGCATGTCGTTCTGATCGGCCACGGCGCGCACGATCTCGACCGGCCAGCCGCTCAGCGCGGCCACCTCGGCGTCCCAGCGGGGGCGGTCGGCAGCGGCGGTGCGCAGGGCCTCTTCGACCAGGGCGACCAGGCGGGCGGCGCGGGGGGGCCCTTCCTCGCCCTGCGGCCGCAGCGCGCTGCGCCCGCCCCGCGCCCAGTGCCCGCCGACCATCAGCACCGAGTGAAAGGGCCGAGAGAAGGCGGCCTGCAGCCCTTCGGCCTCGGCCGCGCTGACCCAGGGGTCCCAGCTCACCATCAGGTCGAGCTCCCTCCGCTGGACGCCGTCGAGCAGGGCCTCGGTCTGCGTCGACACCACGACGGCGCCGCTCCCGCGCCCCCAGCGGGCCCAGTCCAGGGCCGGCGTGCTGCCGGGGCTGAGCCCGACCCGCGCGCCTGCCGTCGGTGGTTCGCCGGTCTGGCCCAGGGCGGCGATGCGCCCGAGCGCGCCGGGCGTGGCGACGAGCCCCGCGTCTGGGCGGCTGCGGGCCATCTCGATGGCCGGCAGCTCGCAGCTGAACCAGGCGTCGAGCCGCCCGGCCGCGACGTCTTCGCCCTGCGGGCCACCCCGGACATAGGAGCGCAGCTCGACCCGCAGGCCGTGGCGCGCCGCCAAGCCCGGATCAGCCTGCAGCACGGCGAGGACGTGGGCGTGCACCGGGGTCAGGCTCGAGATCCCCAGCCGCAGGGTGTCCTCGGTCGGGGCCGGCGGCGGCCCACCGACCGGCGGCGTCGCGGCGGTCGGGGGCAAGCCCGGCAACAGGTCGCGCAGCGTGAGCTCGGCGGCCACCTGCTCGGCGAGGCGGCGGTGCCCCCGGGCGTTGGGGTGAAAGACGTGCCCAAGAATGTGCAGTCCCGCTTCGCGGCTGCGCGCCCAGCGGTCGTCGATATCGATCACCGGCGGCGCGGCTCCGGCGGCCGACGCGGCGAAGATCTGCGCGCGGTCGTCATAGTTGACGTAGCGCTCGACCAGCTCGGGGTGGGTGCGGTTGATCGGCATGTTCAGCCAGACGACCCGAAAACCATGGGCCGCCCCCAAGGCCTGCATCGCCCGCAGGTTCTCGAGCGTCTGGGCCACCGGCACCCGTGGGCGCAGCGCGTCGCGGTGATCGGCGTCCAGCGCGCCATAGACCGGG
>JBJONS010000483.1:0-10185 GCA_046051725.1 Pseudomonadota bacterium
GCAGCTCTGAGGCCGAGGCGACCGACGGCACGCGGCTTGCACTGGGCGCCTCGCTGCGCCCCCTCCCCTCACGATGTCCCGCGGAACGGGGCCACACCCCAGGAGCAGACCATGTCCGCCACCCCCTCCGTCGAGCGCAGCACCCCCGGCGCCGAAGGCTCCGCGCCCGCCGCGGCCACCTGCCCGAAGCCCGAGGTCCGCGGCTTCTTTGACGCCCGCACCTGGACCTGGACCTACGTGGTCTACGACGCGGCCACCAAAGACGCGGTGATCATCGACCCAGTGCTCGACTTCGACCCGGCCAGCGGCCGCACCTGGACCGAGAGCGCCGACGCGGTCGTCCGCCTCGTCGAGGCCCTGGGCTTGCGGGTGCACCTGCAGCTCGAGACCCACGCCCACGCCGACCACCTCAGCGGCAGCCAGCCCCTCAAGGCGATGCTCGGCGCCGGCGTGGCCATCGGCGCCGACATCACCGCGGTGCAGCGGGTCTTCGCGCCGGTCTTCAACCTCGGCCCCGACTTCGCCCTCGACGGCAGCCAGTTCGACCGGCTGATCCACGACGGCGACGCGCTCCAGCTCGGCAGCCTGCAGATCCAGGCGATCTCCACCCCCGGCCACACCCCGGCCTGCATGAGCCTGCGGATCGGCGACGCGGTGTTCACCGGCGACGCGCTCTTCCTCCCCGACATCGGGGTGGGTCGATGTGACTTTCCGGCTGGCAGCGCCGAGGCGCTGTATGCGAGCGTGCACGGTAAGCTCTACAGCCTGCCCGCCTCCACCCGTGTCTTTGTGGGTCACGACTACCCGCCAGCCGGCCGGGGCGCCCAGTCCGAGACCACCATCGGCGAGAGCAAAGCCCACAACGTCCACCTGCGGGACAGCTCCACCCAGGATGAGTTCGTGGCCTTCCGCACCGGCCGCGACAAGGGCCTCGCCGCGCCCCGCCTGCTGCTGCCGAGCATCCAGGTGAACATCGACGCGGGCCGGCTGCCGGCGGCCGAGTCCAACGGCACGTCCTACCTCAAGATCCCGCTCCGCTAGCCCACACAATGGCCCCGCCTCGCGTTTTTTTTCGCGGGGCGGGGCTTCGCGTTTTCCCCCGCAAGACGTACACTCTGCCGGCGCGAAGCGCCCGGCGTCGCCGCGCCGAAGCGCCCCGCCCATTCCCCCGGGGCGCGGGCCGCCGCATCCTGTCGCGCCCGCTTGTCCCCCACCCACCCGGAGCACACCATGGCTGAACCCACGCTGAACGGCCCCCCTGGCACCCATAGCGGCCTCAGCCCTGGCGAGCAGGCGATCCTCGAGGCCCTCGCAGGGGTCTCTCGCCGCATCGACACGCTCGAGGCCCGCCTCGACGGGGTCGAGCACCAGGCAGCGGCGGCGGTGGCCGCGGCGGGCGCGCTCGGCGACACGGTCGACCAGCGGATCGCGAAGCTCCAAGACAGCGGCGTCGACATCGATCAGCGCGCCTTGGCCCTCGGCCGCATCGGGCTGGCCGCCACCGACCCGGCCCTGACCGCGCTGCTCGAAAAGACGCTGCAGCAGCTCGCCGAGAACACCACGGCCATTGAAGCGGCGCTCGAGGCGGTCAAGGGCCTGCCCGGCGTGGTCGCCACGGCGGGCGACGTGCTCGACCAGAAGCTCGCGGCCGTGATCGACGGCGGGGTCGACCTCGACCAGCGGGCGGGCGCGCTGCTTCGCCTGACCGAGCAGGCCACCCGCCCCGACATCACCCGGGCCATGGGCGTGCTCATCGACAAGATCAACGTGCTCGAGACCCTCGCCACCTCGGCGGTGCTCGAGCGCCAGTCGGTCGAGCTGGTGGGCATCGCCGGCCGGGCGATGGTCCAGACCCGCGACGAGCACCCGGGGCCTGCCGGGGCCTTCGCGGCCATGCGCGCCCTCTCCGACCCGGACATCCAGCGCGCGCTGGGCTTCGCCCTGCGTTTTGGACAGCTGTTCGGCCAAGCCCTCGCCCGCTGACCCCCATCCAGAGCACACACCCATGAGCACGACCCAGAGCCCGACCCTCACCTCCTCCACCCAAGCCGCCGAGGCCAACAGCGCGCTGTGTCACCCGCCGCAGGGCGCCGCGGCCCCCGCGCCCTCCACCCCGGTGGTGGCCTCTGAAGAGCACGACGTGGTGATCATCGGCGGCGGTACCGCCGGCATCAGCGTCGCGGCCCGCCTCAAGCTCGACCCCGCCGGTGCGGCGCTCAAGATCGCGCTGATCGAGCCGTCGACGGTGCACTGGTACCAGCCGCTCTGGACCCTCGTGGGCGGCGGCGTGGTCGACAAGGCCGCCTCGGGCCGCCCCGAGGCCGACTACATCCCCGACGGCGTGAGCTGGGTGCAAGACAAGGTCGCCGAGATCGACCCCGTGGCGCGGATCGTGCGCACCGAGGGCGGCAAGGCGCTGCGCTACGGCCAGCTCGTCGTCGCGGCCGGCATCCAGCTCGACTGGCACAAGATCGACGGCGTGGTGGGCCAGATCGGCAAGGGCGGCATCGTCAGCAACTACAGCGAGCCCCACGTCGAAGAGACCTGGAAGGCCATCTCGGGCTTCCCGGGCGGCAACGCGGTCTTCACCTTCCCCAGCACGCCGATCAAGTGCGCCGGCGCACCTCAGAAGATCATGTACCTCGCCGACGACGCGCTGCGCCGCCAAGGCGTGCGGGATCGGTCCAAGGTGATCTACGCCAGCGCGACGGCGGGCATCTTCGGGGTCCAGCGCTACGCCAAGACGCTGCGCAAGGTCGTCGAGCGCAAGGGCATCGAGACGCACTACCGCCACGATCTCGTGGCGGTGCGCCCCCAGAGCCGCGAGGCGGTGTTCAAGCACCTCGACAACGGCAGCGAGCTCGTGCTCAACTACAACCTGCTGCACGTCGTTCCGCCGATGTCGGGCCCCGACTTCCTCAAGCGCGGGCCCCTGACCAACGCCGCCGGCTGGGTCGACGTCGACAAGTACACGCTGCAGCACGTCACGTACCCCGAGGTCTGGTCCTTGGGCGACTGCAGCAGCCTGCCCACCAGCCGCACCGGCGCCGCCATCCGCAAACAGGCCCCCACCGTCGTCGAGAACATGCTCGCGGTGCGCCGAGGCGAGGCCCCGACCGCCCGCTACGACGGCTATGCGAGCTGCCCGCTGGTGACCGGCTACGGCAAGCTGATCCTGGCCGAGTTCGACTACGACGGCAAGCCGGTCGAGAGCTTCCCCTTCGATCAGAGCCAAGAGCGCTACTCGATGTGGGCGATGAAGGTCTACGGCCTGCCCGAGATGTACTGGAACGGGATGCTGCGCGGCCGCATGTGAGGGCTGTGCCGGCTCACCCAGGGGGTGGGGTGGATCACACAGACCCTCCCCGGGTCAGCCCAAGCCCCGGAGGGGGCGCCCCGCCCGCCTGCGGCGGCCGGCGGCTGTCCGGCCCGGCTCGGCCCGGCGGGCCTCGGTCGCGGCGCGACCGGCTGCGCCGCCGGCCGGCCCGCCTGGCGCGCGCGAGGCGAACCGCTCTGCGCAAGGCTGCACCCCAAGGCCCGACCCTGCGCGCGGTCAGCGCCCGGGCGATGGGCACGGGCGACCGGCAGGGCACACGCGAGGCCCACACCGCGGATCTCTCCGCCCCATTGCACCACAGTCCGACTGGTGCGACCGCCGCCCGGGTCAGCCGGACGGCGCAGGGGGCCCCCGCCGCCACCGCCGCCGCGATAGACCCCCACAGCAGCCCGCTGAAGGCCGACCGGCCCCAGAGGTGGCGCGCCGCGGGCGGCCCCCGTGGCGCCAGCTCGGGTCAGGCGCGTCGCACCGCGCGGCTGCCGGCTGTGCGTGTGGGTCATGGTCGCGGCGGATCCGCCGCAGGGTCCGGCGCGAGCCGGGCCGAGGGCTCGACATGAAGGTTAGACTCTGGGTGGGCGCGTGGCTGTTGATCTCGTCCTCGGGGTGCGCGGCGCGGACGCGCTCGAACACGAGCCGGGCGACGATGGTCTGGCGCGAGGTCAAGGCCGCCCCGGCCGAGTGGGAGCGCGCGCACCTGCTCATGGACGCCGCGGGGCGCCCGGTGCTCATCGACCCTGCCGCCCCCGAGAAGGGGTACCAGATGTGGATCGAGCGGGGCATCACGCATCGTGTCAGCGGCCCCGATCGCAGCGTCTACTGCCCCGAGCCTGTGGGTCCGGCCACCAAGCTCAACGACGCCAAGCTCACCGTCAAGGCGACGACCGCCAACATCTCGGGCTCGGCGGCGAACACGCAGACCCTGGGCAAGCTCTACGACCTCGGCGACATCATCCAGTTCTCTCAGTACGCCACCTTCATGAACTGCGTGGCCTGGGCCAACGGCGTCATCGACGGCAAGGCCTACGAAGAGATCAACGCGCAGGTGCTCCACGACACGGCGAAGCTCATCGAGGCCCAGGTCTCGGCCGAGGCGCGGGCGACGGTCGAGGCGAAGGCCGCGGCGATCAAGGCCGCGGCGGCCGAGGCCGAAGAGGCCAAGACCGCGGCCGCGGTGGCGTCGGCCGCCGCCGAGGCCGCGCGGGTGCCAGCGCCCAAGGCGGGCACCAAGGGGGCCAGCGGGGCCGCGCCAGCGGCGCCCGCGCCCGCGCCAGAGCCCGAGGCCCCGACCCCGAGCCCTGCGGACGCGAAGGCACGATCAAAAGAGGCGCAGCTCAAGGCGCTGCAAGACACCTTCGGCGGTCGGTAGGCCCCGCCGCCCGCGCGGGCCCGCCGCCCAGCGGCCCCCGCGCGCCGGGACCCGCGGCGCGCCGTCGAGCAGGGGCCCCTTGCGCTCCGCCGCGGCCCGTGGGAGCATGCCCGCGACGGGCGCGCTCCGCCCGCGATGAGAGGCGACGATGATCCTGCGCTCCCCGCGAAGCCTGCCCGCCCTGCTCGGGGCGCTGCTCCTGTCCACCGCCTGCGCGAGCGGCAGCGCCGAGCTCAAGGGGGGCTCCGTCGGCACGGGCGCCCAAGACAGCGCGGCTGAGGCCAATGACGACGGGCCCGACGCCGGCGCAGACGGCGCGACCGACGGCGGCGCGACCGACGGCGCAGACGGCGCGACCGACGGCGCAGACGGCGCGACCGACGGCGGGGCCACCGACGGCGGCACCGACGGCGGGGCCACCGACGGCGGCACCACGGACGGCGGCGACGGCGGGGCCACCGACGGCGGGACCACGGACGGCGGCGACGGCGCCGTCGACACCTGCGAGGGCGCGCCCGACCACGTCGGCGGCGCCTGCCCCGACGCGTGCACCGGCGGCTGCGCGGGCACCGTCTGCAGCATCGACTGCGGCGACGCCGGCGCCTGCTCTGGGTCCGCCCTGCGCTGCCCCGACGGCTGGGACTGCGCGGTGGCCTGCGAGGGCATCGGGGCCTGCGCGGCCGCGCCGATCACCTGCCCGGTCGAGGGCGCCTGCGCCATCTCGTGCGGGGGCATCGGCGCCTGCTCGGCCCTGCTCATCGACTGCGGGCCCGACGGCCGCTGCGATCTCGAGTGCGGCGGCCTGGGCAGCTGTGCGGGCGGCGTGATGACCTGCGACGCGCGGGCCTGCAGCGCCACCTGCAGCGGCGGGGGCTCGTCCCTGGCCGCGCTGGCCTGTGGATCGAGCTGCGACTGCGTCGACGGGTGCTGATCCGGCCTCAGGCGGGCGCGCCGATCTCCCGCACCCGATCCGGCGGTGGGGTCACCTCAAAGCGCACCGCCGGCACGGTCTCGCGCCCCTCGCGCAGCGCCCGGCAGATGCGGTGCACGCCGTCCATCACCAGGCCTGACGCGCTCACAATAACTGGCTGGTGCAGATCGGCGGCCTCGATGCGGGCGAGGTGGTCGAGCACCGCGCGCACGGTCGGCCGGCGCTGCGGGCCGAACCACATGACCTCGTCGAGGCCAGCGAAGCCGGCGACCGGGTAAGCGAAGACGGGCAGCCCGGCGGCGAGGGCCCAGAGGCGCGGGACCTCCCAGGTGTGGAGCTGGCCGTCGATCTCCACGGTGTGGGTGTGGGCGGCGGGGGCGGGCATGGGCTGGGGCCGGGTCGGTGGGGCTGACCGGGGTAGCCGCGCGCGGGCGCCCGCGCAGCCCCGCCCGCGCACCGCGTCGCGCGCGCCAGCCCGACCGGAGCGCGGCCGCAGGCCGGTCGCGCAGCGACCGAGCGCGCAGCGCGCGCGCGGAGGGGGGGCGCCGCCGGCCGCAGGCCGGCGGGGCGCCTGACCGGATAGGCCGCCCCGGCCCACAGGCTTGGAGCGCCCATGACCGCCTCACCCGAAGTGTTGACCGTGCACGTCGCATTCCACCCCGACTGCCCCGAGTCGGGCGCCCACGCGCGCGCTCTTTCGTCTGCTGCACGGCGCCGGCCTCGAGGAGCCCTCGTGCTGGTCGCCCATCCCCGTGCGCTACTTGTGCAGCGCCGCCGACCTGGGCGCGTGGCCCACGAGCGACAAGGTCGGCGCCGTCGGTGACCACGCCGTGCTGGTGGTGATGGTCAGCGATCTGATGTTGGTCGACGGGGCTTGGCGCAGAGAGCTCAACGAGCTGACCGCGCAGGACCAGCCCCACCGCGTCATCCTTCCCGTGATGCTCAGCGGCGCGATGAGCCTGCTCGAGCCCTTCTCGGGGCGCTTCGACCCGCTGCGGGTCTGGCATCGCGACGATGGCCCCCTGCCCGTGGTCCCCGCGGCGCCGCGGCCGGCGGCCGACCCCTTTGCGTTGCTGCCCGGGGTCGACCCGGCGCGGCAGCAGCTCGCGCTGGAGCTGCGCGCGAAAGCCGAGGCGCACACACAAGCAGAGAAGAAGGCCAACGATGCGCGAACCCATTGGATGGATCTGCGTTTTGATCGCCTGCGCAGGGGCTTCCTCGACGCGCTGCTGCGGTGTCTCCCCCGGCCCACACGACTTGAGCCGACCTCCGAGGACCACCGCGTGGCCCAGACCGGCACGCAAAGAGGCGACCCGAGTGACCGTCTCGTCGTCTTCCTCAGCCACGCCAAGGCCGACGGCGACGACATCGCCCAGCGGCTGCGCGACGGCCTGGGGCGCGTGAGCCGCCTGCAGACCTGGTACGACCAAAATGACCTGCGTGCGGGCGCTCCCGCCGCGCAGCGCATGAAAGATGCCGCGGAGAGCTGCACCGGCGGGCTCATCGCGGTGCACTCCACCGCCTACGCCACCCGGCCCTGGTGCCGCATCGAGGCCGAGGCGGCCCGCAGGCCGGCCCCCTGCAGCTTGACCCGCCGCGGGGGTCAGCCCAGCGTCGTGCTGCTCAACCAGCCCGGGGTCGCGATCAGCCAGTTTGGCCATGGGTCCTGGGGCCGCGGCGTCGAGGCCCTGGCCCGCCTGCCCACCATCGGCTGGCCCGGGCCCGACCCCAAAACGGAGGAGCTGGACGCCGCCACCGCCCTGGTCGTCGACCGGCTGTTGTTGGAGCTGCTGCAGCAGCGGCGCTTCATGCTGCAGGTCGAGGCGGCCACGCCGCGCGCGGACGAGGTGTTCTTGTCCTTCACCCCCGACACCTGGACGCTGACCGAAGCGGTGCGGGCGCTGGACCCGAAGGGGAGCGACGGACCGCCGAGGCGGCTGGTGTACCCCGGCGGTGGCCTCACGACGGGCGAAGCCAAGGCTGCCAACACGCGGCTCGACGCCATGCGAAAGGGCTGGACGCTGGTGGACTTCGAGCACCGGGAGCAACTGGCGCCGCCGCCCAAAGCAGCGGGCAAGTGGCTCGCCCTCTCGGCCGGCGGCCCGAGCAAGGAGCTCTACGCCGCCGGGGTCGGGGAAGAGCACATCAATGCGTTGGCCGTTGCATTGACGAGGTTGTGTGCCTCGATGGGCTGGGGCGTGGCCTATGGGGGCACCTTGTCCCCCGGCCCCAATGAGAACCACGTCCGCGCGCTGCTCGACACGGCCCGGGCCTGGCGCCTGGACGAGACAGACCCGACCGACACCACACCGAAGCAGTTCGAGCGCATCGTCCGAAACTACGTTGCGGTCGGCCATCACGAGGCCTGCATACCCGCGGTGCGCTCGGCGGTGCTGGACATCTGCGGCTTCATCTTGGTCGACGACCAGTCGCACCTGTGGCCCGCCGGAAAGTCCTTGACTTGGGATCTCAAGCTCGACAAGCTCACCGATCCAAACGCGCACCTAGTGCGCACCTGCGGCGCCTTGAGCGAGATGCGCCGCGTCTCGACCGTCGAGACCGACGCCCGGGTGCTCATCGGCGGCAAGCTCAAGGGCTGGAGCGGCTGGCTGCCAGGCGTCGCGGAGGAGCCGATGTGCAGCGTCACGACAGGCCGGCCCACGTTGCTGTTGAGCGGTTTCGGAGGCGTGGCCGAGAAGCTCGGCGATTACTTGGCTGGCGCGGCCGGTGCGTGGCCAGAAGAGCTGACCTTCGCCTACCACGACAGCCGTCGGCCAAGCCAACCGGCGGAAACGGCCGTATGGACGCCAATGGCGCGCGAGCGCCAACGCGTTCGCTTCGGCGAGCTGAAACGGGCCCTGGAGATCGAGCGATCACTGTTCAAAGCGGGGACCTCTTTGGTCAAGGTCATCGACACCAACGACCTGCGCCAAGCCGTGGAGGAGGTGCAGTGGTGGCTGAGCTCGATGCAATACAATCCAAGGACGCAGAGCGTCGTCGAAGCTAACGTCCGGCGCGATGATCTGGAGGCCTGATGTCCGACACCATCACCCTGCTCAGCGGGGACGAGATCAAGGCCCAGCAGAGGCTGGCGAGCGAGACCAGCGGCTACTGGCGCGTGCTCGGCTACTACGCCCCAGAGCTGCTCGGGGACGCGAATTGGCCCGCCGTCAAGGCGCGCCTCCAAACCGGGCTGCGCCTGGACCTGCTCACCCTGGCCCCCGGCGGCCTCGCCGAGCGCCTCGAGGTGGTCGCCGCCGAGCGGCCAGACGCGCCCCGGAAGCTGCGCGAGAGCCGCGCGCTCAAAATCGAGCGCCAAGCCGAAGCCCAGCGCGCGGGCTGGGCGCTGCACCTGCGCGAGCTCGACTGGATCCCCAGCGTGGGCATGTTCTTGGCCTACGACCGGCCGGACCCCGACGAGAGCAAGCCCGTCGACGTCATTCGCGAGGGCTTCGTCGGGGTGGTCACGCCCGATCCCAAACGAAGCAGCAAAGACAAGGTGTGGATGCACCTGCTCCCTGAGGCGGGCAAGGGTGGGGCGGCGCTCAGGTCCTACGCCGAGCAGTACGAGGCCCTGTGGCAGCGGGCCAAGCAGCCCCTAGCGCGCAGCGTCTTCCTGTCCTACGCCCACGAAGATCAGGCCGCGGCAGACCAAGTCGAAGCGGTGCTGCGCCGCGCCGGGGTCGAGGTCTTCCGCGACGAGGCCGCGGCCCGCCACGGCGCTGTGGCGATCGAGGGCATGCTCAAGGCCCAGCTCGACACCAGCGGCGCCCTGCTCATCTTGTGGTCCGAAGCCTGGGAGGCCAGCATGTGGTGTCGGGCCGAGGCCAACCACGTCTTGCAGCGCGGGGCGGCGGCCGGGCCCGTGATTGACGTGCTGAAGGTCGGTCCCACGCGCTCGCCCGCGCCCGACCTGCGGCTGTTGGGGCACCTCTACCGGCCCGCCGAGGACCGGATCAGCCGTCAGTCGGCCGCCGAGGCCGTCGCCGCCGCGAGCGCGGCGTGGGCGGTGACGCTGCTGGCTGGGGAGGTGGGGCGATGAGCGAAGCAAACCGGGGCCTTGCTACGGTGACGGAGCCAGCATGCGGCCCCGGTTCGGCGGGCTGACCGGAGCGCCGAACCGCCCCACACCGGCCCCGAGCACACCGATGTCGACGACGCCGGTGGATGATCAGTGATCAGCCCCCCCTGAATACACAAACCAAGCAACCAACACCCAACACTAAACCCAACCTCGCCTCCGCCCGTCGGGTATCCGTCTCTACGGGACTGGTGCAAGCTCAGCGGCGAGCCAACGGCTACTCCACAACGAAGGGGAAGCAGCCAGCCTTGATGTCAAGCTTTCGCGACTCGGCCCTGTCGCCCACGAAGGTAACAAAGGCGTACTTTCCGGGCTTTGCGTCGAACGAGCGCACGACGAGCCGTTGTTCACCCACGTAGTCTTTCGTGTCTTGGAAGACGCCGTTGTACACATCGGTGCCCGAGTTTTCGTGATAGAGAAGACCGTAGCCCCCCGCGAGAGCTGGGAGGACGACCGCCGGAGACGTGTCG
>JBJONS010000484.1:0-2600 GCA_046051725.1 Pseudomonadota bacterium
GCGGCACCGAGATGGGCCAGGGCCTGCACACCAAGCTCGCGGCGGTGCTGGCGCATGAGCTGGGCCTCGACCCCGCGGCGGTGCGGGTGATGCGCACGAGCACCGAGAAGGTGCCCAACACAAGCCCGACGGCGGCGAGCAGCGGCACCGACCTCAACGGGGCGGCGGTGCAGGACGCCTGTCACACGCTGCGCGAACGCCTGACCCCCCTGGCGGCCACCATGTTGGGCTGCCCCGCCGACCGTGTGCGCTATGGGGGCGGTGGGGTCTTCGACGCCGAGACCGGCGCACGGGTTCCCCACAAGGCCCTGTTCGGCCGGGCCTGGATGGAGCGGATCTCGCTGGCGGCGACCGGCTACTATGCCACCCCCGGCATCGCCTACGACCAAGATCGAGGCCAGGGCACGCCATTTTACTATTACGCCTACGGGGCGGCGATCGCCGAGGTCGAGCTCTGCGGGCTGACCGGCGAGCACCGGCTGCGCCGGGTCGACATCCTGCACGACGCGGGCAACCCGCTGGTGCCGACCATCGACGTGGGGCAGGTCGAGGGCGCCTTCGCCCAGGGCCTGGGCTGGCTGACCACCGAAGAGCTGCGCTGGGATGGCGCGGGGCGCCTGCTGACCGCCGGGCCGAGCACCTACAAGATCCCCACCGCCGGCGACCTGCCGCTGGCGCTGCACGTCGCGCTGCTCGAGGGCGTCGAGAACCCGGGCGTGGTCGGCGGCAGCAAGGCCGTCGGCGAGCCGCCGTTCATGCACGCGCTGGCCGTGGTGAGCGCGCTGCGGCGCGCGGTGGCCGCTTTTGGCACAGCCGGCGCGCCGGTCCACCTGCGCCTGCCGGCGACCGGCGAGGCCCTGCTCGACGCGGTCGACGCGGCCCGGGGCGGGCCCCTGCTCTGAGCCAGCGATGGTTCACCCCAATGGTTCTGGGCGCCCCGGCGGCCCAAGCCGCCGGCGCCCCCCCCTGCGGGCGCGGCGCTGCGCGCCTTGGTCGCTGCGCGACCCGCGGGCGGCGGCCGCCCGCGGCCCTCCGGTCGGGCTGGCGCGCGCGAGGCGGAGCTTGATCTTTTCTTGATGCCGACGGCCGCCAGCTTGAGACGCGGCCCGCCGGGCCCCCGTGTACCCCAGCGGTGCAAGGAGGGCCCATGCCCCGCGTCCGCACCGCCCCGCGCCCTGTCGCCCCGCCCCCGTCTCCCCGCCCCATCGGCGCCGGCTGGACCGCCGCCCCCGCCACGGCCCTGCTCGCGGCCGGGCTGCTCGGCGCCCCCGCCCGCGCCGACGAGGGGCCCGCCCCCACCATCGGCGGCGCCGTCGAGGTGTACAGCCAAGCCCACCTCGGCGGGGCCCCGGTCACCGCCGCCCGCGGCTTCGACAGCCGGCCGGGGACCGTCACCCTCTCGATGGCCGCGCTGGACCTGCGCTGGGGAGAGGGCCTCGCCGCGCGCCCCGCCGCCGGCCCGCCGGCCGCCATCGGCCGCCTGACCCTGCAGGCCGGTGCGACCCCCGCCGCCTACACCGCCGCCGAGCCCGCGCTGCCCGGCGCGGGCGGCGCGCCCCCCACCGACGCGGCGCTCTGGCGGGCCCTGCAGCAGGCCTATGGCGGCGTGCAGACCGGCCGCGCCTCGCTCAGCGCGGGGCTCTACCTCTCGCCGATCGGGCCCGAGGCGATGTTTGTCAAAGACAACTGGGCCTGGTCGCGCTCCAACCTCTTCTACGGCCTGCCCTTCTACCACACCGGCGCGCGGGCCTCGCTCGCCCTCTCTCCGCGGTGGGAGGGGGTGCTCTGGCTGACCAACGGCTGGAACAGCGTGGTGGACAACAATGACACCCCGGCGATCTCGGCCCAGGCGGTCCGCAGCGGCGAGGGCAGCAGCCTGTCGGTGCTGTACTTCGGCGGCGTCGAGCGCGCCGCGGGCGGCCCCGAGGGTCAGCCGTGGCGGCACCTGCTCGACGCCCACCTGACCCAGCAGCTCAGCCCCCGCTTGACCGTGCTGGTGCACGGGGACGTGGGCGGCGAACGGGGTGACCTGGGCTGGTCGACCTGGGCAGCGGCGGCACTGGCCGCGCGGGTCGAGGCCCACGCCACGCTCGCCGTCGCGGCCCGGGCCGACCTGTTCACCGAGCGGCCTGGCGCCCGGGACGGACAGACCGCAGCCCCGCTGTTCTGGACCGCGCCCTGGGTCTCGTCGGGCACCCTGACCCTCGACCACCGCCCGGTCCCCTCGCTCTCCGTGCGCCTCGAGGGCCGCCACGACCGCGCGGGGGGGCCGATGTTCTTCGACGACCAGACCTCGGCCGTCGCGCCGGGCCCCCCTGCGGCCGACCACCAAAGCACCCTCACCCTCGGCCTCACGGCCTGGCGCTGAGCCGATGCCCCCCACCGGGCCGCGGCCCCCCTCCGCGCACGACCTGACGCTCGGCCTGGCCGCCGTGCTGGCGGGCCTCCTCCTCTGGCTCCTGACCGAGCTGCGGACCGCCCCCGCGCCCTGCCCTCCGCCCGCCGCCTGCCCCTCCACCGCACCCTGACCCGGAGCCCCCGTGGACCTGCTCGCCCTCCTCGCCTTCGCCGCGCTGGCCGCGGCCTGCGCGGGCCTCATC
>JBJONS010000485.1:0-12096 GCA_046051725.1 Pseudomonadota bacterium
CAGTGCTGGAGCGCCAGATCGACGTTCACCACGGCGATCTCGCCGTTGACGTCGTGGCGGCAGAAGTCGCGGAAGCGGCCAGCCCCGTCGCAGCGCCGAAAGGCCCCGGCGGGGTCGAGGCCCACGCGGGCCAGGGCCACCCCAAAGACGCACTGGTCGGCCCACTTTCCCGCCTCGATCTGCGGGCAGAGGCCGAGCGCGGCGGCCTCGTCGGTGCGGGCGTGCAGCTCGGCCACATCCGACAGGCACTCGTCGCGGCCCTCGCCCGGCGGCGCCTCGCGGCAGGCCGCGGCGGCGCCCTGCAGGTCGTCGGGCGCCCGCTGGCGGGCCAGCTGCTTGAAGCAGAGCCGGCGCAGCTCGCCCTGCCGGCGACGGCAGTCGGCCTCGGTGTAGACCTGCGCGCCGGGCCCCGCGCCGGCCGGATCGCCGCCCGCACCCTCGGGCTTGGGCGGCAGGGCCACGACCCGTGCCTCGGCCGCCGCGGCCTCGACCGGCGCGCGCGGGGGCGCCGCGGCGGGGGCGAGGGCCCGCAGGCCCAGCGCGCCGAGAGAGAGGCCGATCCAGGCCCCCCAGAAGAGCCGGTCAGCGCGGAGGGCGGCGGGCGGAGGGGCGGAGGCGGCGCGCACCGCCCCGGCCTATCCCCGCCCGGCGGGGGCCGGGCCCGCGGCCGGTCCAGCCGATAGGCGCGCCGCCCTGGAGCGCCGATGCCCCGCACGCTCACCGCCCTGCTGCCCCTCTTGCCCCTGCTGCTCGGCGGCTGCGCCGAGCACGTCACGGTCTCGGCGCCCCCGCCGCCCCGCGACCCGACCCGCGCCTGGGGCCGGGTGGTCGAGGCGGCGGCCACGCCCCAAGGCGTCGACTACGCCTACATTGACGAGCACCGCGACGTTCTGCACCGGTACATCGCCTGGGTGGCCGAGCACGGGCCGATCATCGACGACTGGTCGGACAGCGACGAGGACCACAGCATCGCGTTTATGGCCAACGCCTACAACGCCTTCGTGATCGAGGACGTGCTGCGCCTCAAGGTCACCGACAGCGTGCTCGGGGTCGGCGAGGGCGTCTGGGGCATCAAGCCCGGCTCCTACTTCTTCCTCGGCCGCAAGCACCGCATCGACGGCGACTGGCAGAGCCTCTATGTGCTTGAACACCAAGACATCATCGGGCGCTATCAAGAGCCGCTGGTGCACATGGCCCTCAACTGCGCGAGCAAGGGCTGCCCGCCGCTGCGCTTTTGGCGCAAGCGCGGCCTGCAGGGCGACCTGCGCCAGGCCTTCCGGGTCTGGCTCGACGGCGGCGCGCTGGTCCAGACCGACGCCGGCTACGCCGTCTCTGAGCTGCTGTTCTGGTACGAGGACGACTTCCTCGACTGGTCGAACAAGCCGAGCCTCTGCGCCTACCTCGCCGACCACACCACCGGCCCGGCCGCCGCCTACATGCGCGAGCACGCCCGCCGCTGCACGCTGGGCCGCCTCCCCTACGACTGGTCGCTCAACGCCGCGCCGCCGGGCAGCGCGCGGCCCGACCAGCTCCCCCCGGCCGAGCCCGAGCCCGAGCCCGAGCCGACCACGCCCAAGAGCGCCGCGGACGACGAGGACGGCCAGCTCTAAGGGGGGCCCCTCCACCGATAACAGCGTGGAGCACGTCATCTCCGCGCGAGCACGCGCGCTGGTGACCATCCGGCAACCGGGCCGGGGCCGCGTCGCTCCGGCTGGCCGCCCGGGTTAGCCCCGCCCCCTGCCGACTGGAGGGACCGTGTCTGTCGCGTCCGCCGCCCCCGCCACGCCGACCCCGTCGAGCCCCCCGGGGTCGCCCGCCGCCGCCCCGACCGACGGCGGCCACTTCGGCCTGCGCCCGGGCATGGACGCGCCACCCGACCGCGATCTGACCGAGGCCGCCCCCGGCTGCGGGGTCCCCGCGGTCGAGCCGGGCCTCGCCCCGGGCGCCGCCGCCCTGCGCCCAGCGACGTCGGCGCGTTCGGCCCGCGCGCCGAAGCCGAGCTGGCTCAAGGTCAAGCTGCCCGGCGGCGAGCGCTACAACCGCATCAAGGGCCGCGCCCGCGAGCTCAAGCTGGCCACGGTCTGCGAAGAGGCGCGCTGCCCCAACATCGGCGAGTGCTGGAGCGGCGGCACCGCCACCTTCATGGTCATGGGCGACGTCTGCACCCGCGGCTGCCGCTTCTGCGCGGTCACCACCCGGCGCCAGGGCCGTCCGCTCGACCCCGACGAGCCACGCAACGTGGCCGAGGCGATCGCCGAGCTCGACCTCGACTACGTCGTGGTGACCAGCGTGGACCGCGACGACCTGCCCGACCAGGGCGCGCACCACTTTGCGGCCTGCATCCGCATGATCCGGCAGCTCGCCCCGAAGACCAAGGTCGAGGTGCTCATCCCCGACTTCCGCGGCGACCTGTCCTTGCTCGCCGTCGTGGTCGACGCCCAGCCCGACGTGATCGCCCACAACGTCGAGACCGTCGAGGCCCTGCAGGGCACGGTGCGCGACCCCCGGGCCAACTACCAGCAGAGCCTCGACGTGCTCGCCGAGGTCAAGCGCCTCGACCCGGCCCGCTTCACCAAGTCGAGCCTGATGGTCGGCCACGGCGAGACCCGGGCCGAGCTGACCGAGGCGATGCGCGACATGCGCGCGGTGGGCGTCGACTTCCTCACCATCGGCCAGTACCTGCAGCCCACGCAGAGCCACCTGCCGGTGCGCGCCTTCCTCCCGCCCGCTGACTTCGCCGCGCTTGAGCAAGAAGGCCTGCAGCTCGGCTTTTTGTACGTCGCGAGCGGGCCGCTGGTCCGCAGCAGCTACAAGGCGGCCGAGTTCTTCATCCACCGCGCGCTCAGCGAGCGGGCCGAGGGCACAGCGCCCGCCGCCCCTCCGGCCCAGGCGCCGATCGACGGCCTGCTGGGCCCGGCCCTCGCCCTGCACGACATCGCCGCCACCCTGGAGATCCGCCCGTGACCGGTGCTGAACCCCTGCGCGCCGCCCTCGGCGCCGCCCTCGCGGCCGATCCGCGCGTCCACCTGCTCGGCGAGGCCCTTGAGCACGCGCCGGCCACCCGCGGGCTCGCCGCCCGCCACCCCGGGCGGTCGACCACCCTGCCGATGAGCGAGCGGCTTCAGGTCGAGGTCGCGCTGGGAATGGCGACCGGCGGGGCGATCCCGGTGCTTGAGCTGGCGACGGGCGCCGCGCTCTGGGGGGCCCTGCGCGGGCTCGCCGACGCCGCCGCGCGCGGCCCCGAGCTCCCCGCCCGCTTGGTCGTGCGGGCCCCGGCCGAGGGCGCCCCCCTCGCCGCCTTGCTCGGCGTGCCCGGCTTGGCCATCGCCGCCGCCTCGACCCAGGCCGAGCAGAGCGCCCTGCTCGACGCCGCCCTGGCCCACGTCCGCGGCCACCAGCCCGGCCCGGTGGTCTTGCTCGAGGACGCCGACCTGCCCGCCGGCGAGGCCCATCCCGCCCTGCCGCTCGGCCAGGCCCGCCGCCTGCGCGAAGGCGGCGCGGTCAGCCTGCTCAGCTTCGGGGCCGCCGCCGCGCCCTGCCTCGAGGCCGCCGCCGCGCTGTCCGCCGAGGGCATCGAGGCCGAGGTCATCGACCTGCGCAGCCTGCGGCCGCTCGACGCCCGCGCGCTGTCGGCCGCGCTGATGGCCACCGGCCGCCCGGTGCTGGTCGGCGCCCCGCGCGAGCTGCTGCTCGACGCCGCCCTGCTCGCCTTCCTGCGCCTCGAGAGCCCCCCGGGCCTCGCCGAGCCGACCGTCGCGGCCATCACCGCCGCGGCCCGGGCCAGCGCCACCTTCTGAGCGGCCCGCGCCGCGCCCACCGCCCTCGCCGGCCCGCCGCGGCCGCCTCCCGGAGTCCCCCATGTTCGTGTTCGAGCTGCCTGAGATCGGCGAAGGTGTCGTCGAGGGCGAGATCGTCCGCTGGCTCGTGCAAGAGGGCGCGGTCATCGCCACCGACGACCGCGTCTGCGAGATCATGACCGACAAGGCCACGGTCGAGATCACCAGCCCGCGCTCGGGCAAGGTCATCAAGCTCTACGGCGGCCCCGGCGACGTGGTCAAGGTCCACGCCCCGCTGATGGATCTCGACGACGGCAGCGCCTCGGCCGCGGCCCCGAAGGCACCGGTCGCCGCAGCTCCGGCTGCTCCGGCGGTCGCCGCTGCTCCGGTCGCCGCCGCTCCGGCTGCTCCGGTCGCCGCTGCTCCGGCTGCTCCGGCTGCCCCGGCTGCTCCCCCGGTCGCCGCCCGCCCGGCTGAGGGCCCGGCCAAGGCCACCCCCGCGGTGCGCTCGCACGCCCGCACGATGGACGTCGACATCAACGTCGTGCCGGCCACCGGCAAGGGCGGCCGCGTCACCCGCGAGGACGTCGACAGCTTCGTGAGCGCCCCGGCGGCGGCCCCCGCACCCCTGCCCGTCGCGCCGGTGGCCCTGCCCGCCCCGGCCCCCTCGGCCGGCGACGAGCGCATCAAGATCATCGGCCTGCGGCGCAAGATCAGCGAGAAGATGGTCGAGAGCTACCGCCGCATCCCCCACTTCACCTACGTCGACGAGGTCGACGCGACCGCGCTGGTCGCCCTGCGCGCCCAGCTCAAGGGCCCCGCCGAACAGGCCGGGGTCAAGCTCAGCTACCTGCCCTTCATCATGAAGGCGCTGGTCGCCGCCTTCCGCAAGTTCCCCACCGTCAACGCGGTGATGGACGAGGCGGCCAACGAGCTGGTGGTGCGCCGCGACGTGCACATCGGCATCGCGACCGACACCGACGCCGGGCTGTACGTGCCGGTCATCAAAGACGTGGCCCGCAAGCCCATCCTGCAGCTCGCCCGCGAGATCGCCGAGCTGACCGACCGCACCCGCGCGGGCAAGGCCGGCGTCGAAGAGCTGACCGGCGGCACCTTCACCATCACCAGCGTGGGCAACATCGGCGGCCGCTTCGCGACCCCGATCATCAACGCCCCCGAGGTCGCCATCCTCGGCGTCAACCAGATCCACGAGCGGCCCATGGTGGTCGACGGCCAGATCGTCGCCCGCCAGATGATGTACCTCTCGCCCAGCTTCGACCACCGCGTGATCGACGGCGCGGTGGCCGCCCGGTTCGTCAGCGAGGTCAAGGCCCTGCTCGAGAGCCCCCAGCGGCTCTACCTGGAGATGTGAGGTGAGCGCGCTGCAGCAGCTCCTCGCCGCCGACGCCGCGCTCGAGGCCGCCCTCTCTGGCGGTCCGCACCCCCACCTGCCGCTCGGCCGCCTCGCGCCGGTGGTGGCCGGGGCGGTGAGCGGCGTGTCCAAGGCCGATTGGCTGGCGCTCGGGCCCCGTGAGCGGGTGGGCGCGGCCCTGCGGGGCTGCGCGGTGGGCCGCCTCGTCGACCCGATGGCCGGGGCCCAGCCCTACAAGGTGGCCCCAGCGGTCGCCGATCCCAGCGCGCGGCTGCTGCAGGCGGCCGGGCTCGCGCGGGCGACCGGCCAGCCGGTGCTCTGCCTCGTCGGCTTGGCCGCCGCCGGCGCCCTGGCCGAGGCGCTCAGCCTCGCCGCCGCCCAGCGCCTGCCGCTCATCGTCGTGCTCAGCGCGCTGGCGCTGCCGGCCGAGGCCGCGGTCGCCCCGCTGATCCCCGCCGACCCGGTGGCGCTGGCCGCCGCGCTGGGCGTGGCCGGCGTGCGGATCACCGCCGACCAGAACACCGTCCAGCAGGCTGTCTCTGCCGCACGCGCGGCCGGCGGCCCGGCGCTCATCTGGGTCGACGTGCCCTGAGCTCCCCTCCCCTCACCCGCGGCGGGCGCCGATGCGGCGCGCCGACGGTCCCCCTTCCCGCAGGCACACGCAGGAGCGCACCATGCAGCAGAACTACGACGCCGTCGTCATCGGCGGCGGCCCCGGCGGCTACCCCGCCGCCATCCGGCTGGCCCAGCTCGGCCAGAAGACCCTCTGCGTCGAGCGGCAGTACTGGGGCGGCGTCTGCCTCAACGTCGGCTGCATCCCCAGCAAGGCGCTGATCACCGCCGGCAAGAAGTTCGACGAGCTCAACCACCTCGACGTGATGGGCATCGCGGTGCCCACCGGCGCGACCCTCGACATGGGCAAGCTGCAGGCCTGGAAGGCCAGCGTGGTGCACAAGCTCACCAGCGGCGTCAGCACCCTGCTCAAGGCCAACAAGGCCGACCAGATCGTCGGTGAGGCCCGCGTGCCCGCGCCGGGCCGGGTCGTCATCACCACGCCCGACGGCCAGACCGTCGAGGTGACGACCAAGAACATCGTCATCGCGACCGGCTCGCGCCCCATCGAGATCCCCGGCTTCTCGTTCGCCGACGAGCGGGTGATGGACAGCACCAAGGCGCTGGCCCTCGATCATGTGCCGGCGCGGCTCGTGGTCATCGGCGGCGGCTACATCGGCCTCGAGCTGGGCTCGATGCTGCAAAAGGTCGGCTGCAAGGTCACCGTCGTCGAGGCCCAAGACCAGGTGCTGCCCGGTTTTGACCCCGACGTGGTGCGCGTCATCGCCCGCCAGCTCAAGAAGAACGGCATCGACGTGCTGCTGCGCGCCAAGGCGCTGGGCTGGGAAGAGCGCGACGACGGCGCGGTGGTCAAGATCGAGACCGCCGACGGCGTCAAAGAGATCGGCGCCGACCGCATCCTGGTCACGGTCGGCCGCCGCCCGAACTCCGAGGCCTTCCGCGAGCTCGGCCTCGAGATGGAGCGCGGGCACATCAAGGTCGACACGCAGCTCAAGACCAACATCCCCGGCATCTACGCCATCGGCGACGTGGCCACCGGCGTGATGCTGGCCCACAAGGCCACGCACGAGGGCGAGGTGGTGGCCGAGGTCATCGCCGGCCACAAGGCGTTCAACGACGCCCGCACCGTGCCGGCGGTCGTGTTCACCGACCCCGAGATCGCCACCGCCGGCCTGCAAGAGCCCGAGGCCAAGGCCAAGGGCTACACGCTCAAGGTCGGCAAGATGCCCTGGGCGGCCAACGGCCGGGCGCTCACCACGCTCGAGACCGACGGCTTCGTCAAGGTCATCGTCGACGCGGCCAACGACCGCGTGCTCGGCGTGACCATCGTCGGCCCCCACGCGAGCGATCTCATCTCTGAGGCGGCCCTGGCCATCGAGATGGACGCCGAGGCCCTCGACATCGGCCTGACCATCCACCCGCACCCCACGCTGGGTGAAGCGGTGATGGAGGCCGCCAAGCACGCGCTCGGCGAGGCCGTCCACATCGTCAACAAGTAGGGCGTGAACAAGTAGGGCAGCGACGGGCGCGGTGGGCGGGGGGCCAGCCCCCCGCAACGCCCCCCGACCAGCGCCAGCTGCGCCCCCGCTGAGGCCCGATGCCCACAGATCGCCCCCCCTCCCCGCCCCACTGGCGCCCGGGAGCGGGGGGCGTGCTCTTGGCTGTGGCCGACGATGACCCGGCGGTGCCCGCCCTGCCGGCGCCCGCCGGCCCCCCGGGCGAGGCGGTGGCCCCGGTCGCCGGCCTGCACATCACGCTGCTGTCGACCGCGGCGATGGCCCCGCTGGTCGCCGCGCTCGGGCCCGACACGCCGCCGCCGGCGCTGTTCTGGCCGGGCCCGCCCCCGCCGCTGGCCCTGGGGCCGCTGACCCTGGCCACCGCCCCCCCGCACCCGCACAAAGACCGGCCGGGCAGCCCGCCCCGGCGCACCTGGCACCAGCCGCTGCGCGACCAAGCGGCCTGGGCGGCCTGGGTGCAGCGGGCCGTGCGGGCCTGGGCGGCGCGCTGGCCGGCGCTGCCCTGGCCGGCGCCCGAGGCGGCGCGGGTCTACCACCTCAGCCGCTTCAACAACCGCGGCGGAGATCCGGCGCGCTCGATCGGCGAGGTCTGGGCGGGCTGAAGGCGCGCGCGCCGGCCCGCCCGCGCGGGCCCCGCCGCCGGATCGGCCGCGGAAAGTGCCTGCAACCGGGGCCGGGCGCGCCGCGCCGAGGTGCGCCCACAGCGGGTTCTCGTCGCGGCCTGGCCCGCGGGCCGCCGCGCCGACCCCGCCCGTGCAAGGGGCGGCAATCCAGCCGCGCCGCCTGCAGCCCATACGGTCTGCACGCCCCCCGTCGCGCTGCCTGCGGCGCGGGGCCCGGCGCCGAGGCCGGGGCACCGCCGCGCACCCCTCCGCGCCCGCACCGCCGGACGTCCGGGCATGGGTGCGCCCGGTCCGCCCAGCCCGCGGCGCCCCTGCGCCTGCTCGCCCTGGGGGTCCCTATGCACCGCCGCCTCGTCACCTCGTCCGCCGTCCTCGCGCTCTCCATTCTGGTCCAGGGGTCTCCTTCCCCTGCGGTGGCCGAGGCCGCCCCCCCTCCCCTGCCCGTGGCGGCCCGCGAGGCCCTGCGCGCGGCGCGGGCCGGCCAGACGGTCACCCTGCCCGCCGGCGTGTGGAGCGGACCGCTGCCCGCCGCGGCCGCCGGGGTGGTCATCGAGGCGACCGGCGTGACCCTGACCGGCGAGGGCACCCTGCTCACGGTGAGCGCCCCGGGGGTGCGGGTGCGGGGCCTGCGGCTGCGCGGCGCGGGCGGCGGGGCGGCGGGCGCGCCGGCGGTGGCGGTGCGCGGCGGCGGGCTGCGGTCCGACGGGCTGGTGGTCGAGGGCTGGCCAGGCCCGGCGGTGCTCGTGCGCGGGGGCGCGCTCGACGGCCGGCTCGAGGTCCACGGGTCGGCGGGGCCGGCGGTGCTGGCGCTGGACGGCGCGCAGGTGCACCTCCAGGACAGCGCGCTGCGGGGCGCTCCCAGCGCCGACCTGCGCCCGCTGGCCCTCGCGCGGGGCGCCGGCACCCGGATCGCGCTCGACCGCGCCCTGCTGAGCGGGGCCGCCGGGGGCTGCGCGCAAGCCCAGGCCGGCGCGGACCTGCGCCTGCGCGACAGCGTGGTGGTGGGCTGCGGCCGCGGCGGGGCCGAGCGCCCGGCCTGGGCGCTGGCGGGCACCGACGGGGGCACGGTGCGGGTCGAGGGCGGGCTGGTGGTCGGCTATGGCCCCGACCCGCACGCCCACACCCGCTTCGGCGCGGTGGAGCTCGACGACCGCGCCCAGCTGCACCGCGACCCCCAGCTGATCGGCCTGGGCCGCGGAGAGGCGCACCTCGTCGTGAGCGTCGACGACACGCCCAACGTCGACAACGCGGTGGCCTTGGCGCCGGTGATGGAGGCCCGCGGCTTGCACCTCGTCTTCTTCGCCAACCTGCTCGCGGTGATGCGCCCAGCACACTGGGAGGGCCTGCGGCGCCTGCACGGGGCCGGTCACGAGATCGGCTGCCACGGCGCGACCAACGGCCACCTGACCCAGGTCGAGGCGCTGGCGCTGCAGGCCGAGGCCCCCGGGTCCTGGGCCGAGATCGACGCCGAGGGGCGCACGCTGACCCTCGGCGGCCCGGGCGGGCCGACCCACCACCTCGACCTGCGGGCCCCGGCCCACGACATGATCGGCGAGCTCTGCGCGGTGATCGACGCGCAGCCCGGCCACCGCTGCGCGCCCCTCGCCTCGGACAGCGGCAGCACGCCGATCTTCGCGGCGAGCCTCGGCTTGGCCTCGGGGCGCTGGGCGCTCGACGGGGCGGGCGCCGCGCTGCCCTGGGACCGCCGCCTGCCGAGCGCGGGGGGCCGCCACTTCGGCCACGAGCTGACCGCGGTGGCCGAGGGGCTGCGGGCGGGCCTCGGCGACCCGGCGGTCTGCAGCGCCTTCGCCTACCCGGGCCAGCAGCACGACGCGGTGGCCCGGGCGGCGGTGGCCGACGCGGGCTTCTTGATCGCCCGGGGGGCCGCCGCGCCCACCCGCGGCCACAGCCAGCTCGGCAGGCCAGCCGACCTGTGGCAGACCCCCAACGCGCTGACGACCGAGCAGGTCCAGGGTGCTGGGTACGCCGACCTGAGCCTGGACGGGCGCCGGGCGCGGGTCACCGCCTGGGCCCAGGCCTGGTCGGCCTGGGCGCTGGACGTCGGGGCGATGGGGGCGCTGACCATCCACGGCGAAGAGACGCTGAACGCCCAAGAGCTGGGCTGGCTGCTCGACGGGCTCAGCCCGGCGGTCGAGGTGCAGACCATGCAGGGCCTGCTGGGCGACCTGCGCGCGGCGCACGGCCTGCCGACCCCGGACGAGGGCGCCGTGGACTGCCCCGCGGCCGGGTCTCCGCTGGTCGACGCGGGCGACCCGGCGCTGGGCCTCGGGCCCGACCCCTGGGGCACCCCGCGCTACGGCGCGCCCGACCTGGGACCCTGCGAGCGGCGGCCGGCCCACGCGCTCGGGGTGGACACCCCGCCGGCCAGCGGAGGCGCGCGCTTCTACGCCGACGGCCGCTTCGATCAGGCCGCCGCGGCGGGCACGCCGGGCCCCCTGCGCGGCGCCCTGCGCCCGCTTGAGCCGACGCGCCTGGGCCCCGAGGCGCCCCGGGCCCTGGTCGGGGCGCTGCAGCTTGACGCCCAGGCCGATGGGGCCGCGCTGCAGGTCGCGCTGCCGGCGCCGGCCTGCCTCGCGCTCGAGGCCGAGGCGGGGGCCTGGGTGCTCACGGCCGGGGCGGGAGGCCCGCCGCTGGGCCTGCTGCGCGGGGCGGGGGCGGCGCGCCTGCCCGCGGGCGCGACGACCCTCATCGCGCGGCCGGCCCGGCCCGGCGAGGCCCGGCTGCCCCCGCTGCCCGGCTGCGACGACCCGGCGGTGGCGGCGCGCTGATCGCCGCGGCGGGGGCGGATAGGCGGCGTGCATGCCCACCACCACCCGCCTTCGCCTGCTCTGGGAGCTGCCCCAGTCTCTGCTCGGGGCGGCCCTGCTCTGGGCCCTGCGCCAGAGGGGGGCCGTCCGCGGCGTCGAGGCCCGCCCCGACGGCCGGCGAATGGTCGCCACCCGTGGGGTCGGGGTCTCTCTGGGGGCCTATGTGTTCTGGCCCGACGACGGACGTGGGTCCCAGAGCCCCGCCGGGCGGCTGGTGCGCGCGCACGAGCTGGGGCACGCCGCGCAGTCGGCGCGCTGGGGGCCGCTCTATCTGCTGGTGGTGGGGCTGCCGTCGGTGAGCCGCTTCGTGTTTGATCTGGGGCATTGGCGGCTGCGGCGGCGCGCCTGGGGTCGCTACTACGACGCCTGGCCCGAGGATGACGCCGACCGGCGCGGGGGTGTCGTGCGCGGGCCGGATGGGGCGCGGCGGCTGGCGGGCGGGCAGAGCCCGTTGGATTTTTAGGTGGTTTGGGGGGTGCTGGGGCGCCGACGGCGGCGCTGCTGTCCGTCGTCTCGACCGGGCAGGCCCGGTTGGACACGCGCTTATCGATAATGCGGGGGATTCGGGCACCCGGGGACCGGGGCCCGAGCGGCCCCTGGCGACCCGCGCCAAAGGGGGGACCCACGCGCAGGCTTCGCGCGGCGCAGGGCAGCGCCGCGCGCCAGCGCGTGCGCACCCCGTTGCAGCCTTCTTCAGGCTGGGGCCCCGGACCCGGCGCGACCCGCTGCTGCCGTTGAGCGATGAAGGGGTCGCCGCGAAGGCCTCAGCTGCCGCCGGTCGGGTGAGGCCTGGGCCGGCGGGTGCGCCCCGCGTCAACGGAGGGCCCGGTCAGAGCGTGGTGGGGTCAATGCCCAGCGCGCGGAGCCGTGCGGCGAGGGCATCGGCGCGGTGCTGCGCCTCGGCCCTCTCGCGCTCGACCATGGCTGCGCGCTGCTCGGCTTCGGCCCGCTCGCGATCCGCCTCGGCCCGCTCGCGCTCGACCGTGGCGGCGCGCTGCTGCGCCTCGGCCCGCTCGCGCTCCGCCTCGGCGGCACGCTGCACGGCCTGCGCCCGCTCCTGCTCGGCCTGCGCCCGTTCCTGCTCCGCCTGCGCCCGTTCCTGCTCGGCCTGCGCCCGGTCCTGCTCGGCCTGCGCCCGTTGGCGCTCGGCGTGCTCCAGGTTGCGCTCGACCTCTGCCAGAAGGGCCAGCGCGGCAGCCTTCTCGGCCGCCTCGCGCTCGGCGTGGTAGGCGCGCCCGGCCAGGATGCGCGCGCGGTCCTCTTCGCGCTCGAGCTGGCGCCGCAAGATCTCGTCTTCGGTGAAGCGGTGAAGGACCTGCATCGCGTACTCCAGGGCGGGGCTCTCGGCGGCGGCGGCGCGGAGGGCGGCGCGCGACCAGGTCTCGCCCTCCGCCAAGAAGTGTAGCC
>JBJONS010000486.1:0-5088 GCA_046051725.1 Pseudomonadota bacterium
GCCGCCGAGCCGGTGATCGCCGACGGCGTCACGATCCCGGTCACGGTGAGCTTCGGCGGGGTCACGGCCAAGCCCAACGAGCCCATCGCCTCGGTCGCCGGCCTGTTCGAGCAGGCCGATCAGCGGCTGTACACGGCCAAACGCGGCGGCCGCAACCGGGTCTGCTGGGGCTGAGCCCCGTTCCAACAGGATCGTTGATCATGCAAGACGCCGCTGTCTCAACAAGACGGCGGCGTCTTGCATTGTAGACGACATCGTCTGGGGGTTCGCGAGGCCGTGCATCGAGCGGAACCGCTGGGCTGGCCGCGTCCACGCACCGAGCGGCGGTGCTGCAGATCAGCCGATGTAGGCGGCGATCGCCGGCGCGCGCAGCGCGACCTGTGGGCCCTTTGCGGTGCGCAGCGGGCGCAGCAGCCCGGCGGAGATCAACGCGCGGTCCACCGCCTCGTTGAGCGGCTGCGGCTCGCCGTCGAGCAGCGCGCCGAGGCGCTCGGCGAGCTGCTCATGGGCGTTGGCGATCTCGACCGCGCCGCGGAGCTCTTCGCCGAGCGCGCCGAAGGCCTCGAGCAGCTCGGCGGGCCGGGAGGGCAGGCTGCCGCGCACCCGCGTGACGTCGGCCAGCTTCTCGACCAGGGCCGGGATGCCGCCGGTGAAGCGGGCCGCCCGCTCGAGCCCGCGCAGCGGCATCGGCCCCGCGCGGCCGACGATGGCGGCCAGCGCCTCGGTCTCGGCGTAGTCGGACAGGGTGAAGGGCGGCCGATCCCCGAGGGCCAGCCAGGGGCTCGTGTCGGCCGCCGAGAACAGCGCCGTGCAGCGCCGCTCGTCGGGGTACCGGTCGCGGTAGTCGCGCCAAGCCCCGACCAGGTCACCGAGCACCTCGACCGGCAGCTGCTCGCAGCCGTGCGCCAGCAGCGCGGTGCGGTGCAGCGCGTGCTCGTGCACCTCGTCGAGCAGCTCGTCGAGCGCCCAGCGAAAGCCGCGGCGGTCGGCCACGGTGCGCGGGCTGCGGCGGCGGCGCCCGCCCTCGCCGAGGCGGGCGAGGACCTGCAGGGTCTGGCGCCAGCACTCGACCGGGCTGCGGCCGACCACCACCCGGAAGGTGACCACCCGGCAGGCCACGGTGGGCTCACCGACCGCGAGATCTTGCGCCAGGTCGTCAATGAAGCGCTCGGTCGCCGACCAGCGCGGCGACAGCATGACCACCGGCTCCATCCGCCGGAGCATGGCCCGGGCGTGGCGCGCGGCCCGGGCCCGCGGGGTGGTGTCGAAGGCCTCGCGGTCGGCCTCGGACGCCCCGAGCAGCGCGCCCTCGTCCTGCGTCGGCCAAGCGACCGCCGGAGGCCGCCCGAGCAGCCCCTCGGGGACGCCCCCCAGCCGGGTCATCGCGATGCGGCGCGCCACGCGGGACATGGAGCCTCGGTCGGTGGGAGGGGAGGCGCGCGAGCGGCGCTCGCCGCGCCGGGACGGCGGACGGGAGGGTGCGCGGAGGGAGCCAGGAGGGCGCCCGGAAGACCGGGGGCGGGACCGCGCGGAGCCCGGTGGGTCGCCGGCGGCCGCGCCTCGGGGGGAGCCCGCGGCGGGCACCGCACGGGCGCGCCACCATAGCGATGGCCCTGTTGCCGTGTCAACAGGATACAGAGGATTGACCTGAGCACCCGCGGCCGGCGCCGCGCCGCTGGGGGGCCGATGTCGCAGCGCCCGATGGGGCCCACCGCCGAGGACCTGATCCGCCTGATCTGCGCGGTCTTCTCGGGGATCCGTCGGCCGCGCCTGCTCGCCGACCACCTCGGCTGGGAGGCGCGCACCGTCCAGCGGTCTTGGGAGCTCGGCCGGGCCCTCGACCTGCTCGACGGCGAGGCCCACCTGCGGCTGCGCCCCGCCGGGCTGCGGATCGCGGCGAGCGGGCCCGGCCTCCGGCAGGGGGCCTACGCCGCCGCGGTCGCCCGCAGCAGCCTCGTGCAGGCCATCCTCGACGACCCCGACCCGGGCGCCCTCAAGCGGGCCCTGCGCCGCCGGGGCCCCGCGCCCGAACCGCAGCTCACCGAGCGGGCCGCCGCGCTGCGCGCGCTGATCAGCCCGGCGCTGACCCTCCCCGATCTGGGGCGCGCGTCGGACCGACAAGGCCGGCTCGCGCTGCCGGCCGAGGGCGACCCGGGCGGGCCCGCGCCGCTCGATCTGCGCTGCGGGACCGGTGAGAACCCCGACACCTACGCCCTCCTCTACAGCGCGCTGCTCGGGGCCGGCGAGCTGACCGGCCTGCAGCTGCGGGCCCTGCTCGACCGGGCCGAGGGCGCCGAGGTCGAGCTGGCCCCGCTCATCGAGATGGGTCTGCGGCGGGGTGATCTCGTCAAGATCGACGACCGCCTGCTGGTCAGCGCAGAGGGCCAGGGGCGCGCCCGCCTCGCCGAAGACGGCGCGTGGATCGCGCTGTCCGACCCCGAGTACCGCCGGTGGCTCAGCCTCAGCGCCGCGCCGCCGACCCACGCCGATCTGCGCCAGCGGCAGGTCCTGGGCAGCCGCTTCCTGCACTGGGACGCCCGCCTGTGGGGTGAGAGCCTCGCCGACGCCCCGGGCGCCGCGGCGCGCGGCCACCTGCCCCCAGCCGCTGAGGGCGCCGCCACCCCTCCCCTCGCCACCACCGGCGGCTGGCTGAACCACCTCGACGCCGCGGGCCTCCCGCTGGCCTTCCCCCGCCACCTCGAGCTGCTCGGCTTGGGCCTCCGCGCCGTCAACCCGCTGCTGCGGCCCTCTGCCGCCGGGCCGCGCCGCCCGCCCAGCCCGGTGGACCTGCCCCTGCGGGTGCACGCCGGCCTGCTGTCCCCCGGGGACAAGCCGCTGCGGGCGGTGGCCGACCGCCGCGCCTTGCGCCTGCGGGCCTTGGAGCGGACCCCCGCCCTGGGCCTGCTCGGCGCGGCCTTGCTCCTGCACCGACGCCCGGGGGGCCTGGCGCGGATCCGCCTGCTGCCGGGGGGACCGGCCCTCTGCGCCGGCAAGCGGGTCGTCGGGCCCCTCTTCCCGGCGCTGCTGCGCTTCTGCGCCGACCAGGGCTGGGCGCCCCTCCACGCCCCCCGGTTCAGCCTCGACAGCGCCGGGCTCGTCGCCCTCGCCCTGCGCGGCCGCTGGGCCACCCGCGCCGGCCCGCTGCTGTGCCTCGACGAGGACCTCGCGGCGACGCTCGGCGAAGATGACGAGGGGCGGCTGGTCCTCGACGGGTTAGAGCCGCTGATGGATCGGCTGTGGGCGTGGCTGAGCGCAGAGGCCGCCGCGATCCGGTCGGAGGACCCCAGTGCCTGAGCAGCTGTTCGTCTATGGCAGCCTGATGTCGGGGATGGAGAACGGCGGGATGCTGAGCCGCTTCCCCCGCCGCGACGCCGAGCTCGGCGGCCGGCTCTACCGGGTCCCGGCCGGGTACCCGATGCTGGTCCCCGACCCAGACGGCCCCCCGGTGCGGGGTGAGCTGGTCACCCTCCCCCACGCCGGGATCTTGCAGGTGCTCGACCTGTTCGAGGGGGTGGGCCAAGGCCTGTACCGGCGGCTGAAGCTCGAGGCCTGGTCGGCCGGCAGCCCCCAGCTCGCCTGGGTCTACGCGCAGGACCCCGGCACGGTGGCCGAGCGCCGCTACGCCCCGCTCAAGGTGCAAGACTGGCGCCTCGTCGGCCCCCGCGCCGCGCCCTAACCGGCGGTCAGGGGGCGCCCGGCGTGCCCAGATCGACGACTGGTGCGCCAATGAGCGCGGCGTGGATCGCGAGGACCTGATCGATGAGGCCGCCGAGGGCCGCGAGCGGCACCATCACCGGGCCGTCGCTGGGCGCGCGGTCGGGGTCCTCGTGCACCTCGGCGAAGAGCACGTCGACGCCCACCGCCACCGCCGCCCGGGCCAGCGCCGGCACCGCCCACCGCTGACCGCCGCTGCGGTCGCCGAGGGCGCCGGGCCGCTGCGCGGCGTGGGTCGCGTCCATGCCCACGGCGGCCCCGAGCCCGCGGAGCTCGACCAGCCCGCGCATGTCGACCACCAGGTCGTGGTGCCCAAAAGCGCTGCCCCGCTCGGTGATCAGGACGCCGCCGCCGCCGGACGCGCGCACCTTGGCCAGGGCGCCGGCCATCGCGCCGGGCGCGACGAACTGGCCCTTCTTGAGGTGGGCGGGCTTGCCGCAGGCGCCGACCGCCGCGAGCAGGTCGGTCTGCCGGCAGAGGAAGGCGGGGACCTGCACCAGATCGACGACCTCAGCGACCGCCGCCACTTGATCGGGCAGGTGCACGTCGGTGGTGACCGGCACGCCGAGCGTCGCCCGCACCCGGGCCAGGATCTCGAGCCCGCGGTCCACGCCCGGCCCCCGCGCACCAGCTGGGCTGCTGCGGTTGGCCTTGTCGAAGCTGGCCTTGAAGATCCACCGGGCGCCGCGGGCCCGCATCAGGGCGTCGATCGCCGCCCCGAGGCGCAGGGCGTGCTCTTCGGACTCGAGCAGGCAAGGTCCGAGGATAAACCGGAGAGATCCGTCCCCGATCTGTAGGGGGCCCGCAGGTCCGTCCACCACAAAGCCTGCCGCCACGCGCCCTCCGCCGGGGCCTCGGCCGCGCGGCCCGGCCCCCTAGCGGTCCCGCCCGCGTGGCGCACGGGCACAGCCGCCCAGTGCGCACCGCCTGCGCGCGCCCCTCGGACCGCCACCCAACACATACGTTGAAATGGCACTTCAACTTCGTTGTTCAAGCTCGACAGGAACGATGTACCCACCCCGAGAGGCCCTGCGGCCGAGGGCTCCGCCGCGGCGCCGTTAGGACCGCCCGTGGCCCGCCCGCTCTCCTCCCACGCCCCGCCCGCCTGGCTGGCGCCCCTCGCGGCGGCCCTGGCCTTGCCCGCGGCCCCGGCCCGCGCCGCCGACCGCGCCGAGGAGCGGCCCGCCGCGTCCTTCGGCCCCGCCCTGGCCAGCGCCGCCGCCGGCGCCTGGGCCGGCTGGACCCTGGGGGTCGACGCCCAGCTCGGCCCAGCGGCGCTGACCGCGCCGGCCGGCGCGGCGCTGGGGGCGGGCCTGGACCTCTGGCTGCGGCCGGACGATCCGGGCCCCGCCGCGGGCGCGCGCACGCTGGCCC
>JBJONS010000487.1:0-7723 GCA_046051725.1 Pseudomonadota bacterium
GGGGGGGGGGGGGCCCCCCCCCCCCACACCCCTCCCCTCCCCTGCAGGCCTCAGCGTGGCCGCCCTCACCCGCCCGCCCGGCCGAGGCCCCCCGGATGCGCCCGGACCGGGTAGAAGCCGGCCAGCGCGCCGCGGCCTCCCCCTGCCGCTGGCCCCCTGGCCGCCCCGACGCGGCCGCAGCCCTGGAGCAGCAGCATGGAGCGACGCCTCTACTCGGTCGAGGGCAACAGCCAGCGCCTGGACGGCGGCGCCATGTTCGGCAACGCGCCCAAGGCCCTGTGGGAGCGCTGGGCCGCCCCCGACGACCGCAACCGCATCGAATTGGCGTGCCGGGCGCTGCTCATCCGCGAGCCGAACCGCAACATCCTGCTCGAGACGGGCATCGGCGCCTTCTTCGACCCCCAGCTGCGCGACCGCTACGGCGTGGTCGAAGAGCGCCACAAGCTGCTCGACAACCTCGCCGACGTCGGCCTGTCCGACAGCGACATTGACGTGGTGGTGCTCTCTCACCTGCACTTCGACCACGCCGGCGGCCTGCTGACGGCCTATGCGCCTGGCGAGGCGTGGGAGCTCCTCTTCCGCAACGCGACCTACGTGGTCAGCCGCGCCGCCTGGAACCGGGCCCGCCAGCCCCACCCGCGCGACAAGGCGAGTTTTGTGCCCGAGCTGCAGGCCCTGCTCGAGAGCAGCGGCCGGCTCGAGATCATCGAGCCCACCGCCCAGCGCAGCGAGGCGCTCGGCCCCGACTACCGCCTGCACCTGAGCAACGGCCACACGCCGGGCCTGCTGCTCACCGAGGTGCCGGGACGCCTCGGGCCGATCGTCTTCGGCGCCGATCTCGTCCCCGGCCGCGCCTGGGTCCACAAGTCGGTCACCATGGGCTACGACCGCTTCCCCGAGCTGCTCATCGACGAGAAGTGCCGCCTGATGGACGATCTCGCCGCGCGCAACGGCCGGCTCTTCTTCACCCACGACCCGGCCTGCGCCATCGCCCGCATCACCAAAGACGAGCTGGGCCGCTACGGCAGCGTCAACGACCGCGCCATGCTGCGCGGCGAGCTGGCCTGAGCGATGGCGGGCCCCTGGGCGGAGGCGCTGGCCGCCCTCGGCGAGCGGGCAGACGATGAGCTGATCCCGCGGCTGCTGCAGCGGCTCAGCCTGCACACCGAGGCCGAGCAGCGGCTGCTGGGCCTGCGCGGCCTGCGCTACGTCGGGGATGGCGGCGGCGAAGCCACCCTCGACGAGCTGCGGGCGGCCAGCGCGGCGGTGCTGCGCGGCGCGCTCGACCGGGCCGGCGTCCGGGGGACCCTGCTCGGCCTGGCCGGCGCGCTCAGCCTGCCCGCCGACGCCGGCGCGGCCCTGGTCCAGCGCCTGCACCTCGCCCAGCGCCTGATGGTCGTCTGGGGGCACCCCTTGGAGGGGGACGCTGGCGTGGTGGTGCTCCGGCGGCTGCTGCGGGCCGCCGACGGCGAAGAGGCCCCCGCCGAGGGCCAGCTCAGCCTGCGGGTGCGCGACGTGCTCCCCCTGACCCGCGCCGGCGCGCCGAGCCTGCGGGCCGCGGCCCGTGCCCTGGTCGGCGGGCTGCAGCGGGCGGTGGGCGCAGAGCTGCTGCGGGCCCTGCCCGGGGTCGGCGCCGGCGCCAGCGGGCGCGCGGCGCGGCTGGACACCGGCGAGGCGGGCACCCGCATGATCGCCGTGCTGGAGAGGATCTACGGCCTGGACTCTGACGCCCGCCAGGCCCCGGTCGAGGCCGAGCTCGTCGAGCCGCGCTGAGGCGCACGGCCGGGCTGGTCCCGGGCCGCTCCCTGCGGTAACGACCGCACACCCGAGGAGGGACCCATGTCTCCAGGCCCGCTCCGCCGCGCCACTTCGCGCCTCCGCCGCCTGCTCACCTGGCGCCCCCCGTCCGTCGGGACCACGGCCCCGCGCCTCTCGCTGACCGCCGACGACGGCACCTGGATCCGCATCGAGGACTTCGTCGACCAGGTCAACGTGCTGGTCGTGTTTGTCCGCGATGTCGACGCGCCGGACTCGACCGCGCTGCTCACCGGCCTGCGCCCGCACGCCGCGCGCCTCGAGGTCCTGTCCACGGTGACCTTCGGGGTCGCCACCGACCGACCGGGCGCGCTGCGGGCCGCCCGCGCCGCCGCCGACCTGCCCTTCCCCCTGCTCTACGATCCGCTGGCGGTCGAGGGGCGCGGCTGGCTGGCCAGCGGGCGCCTGCTGCCCCGCCTGCGGGACCGGGCGGTGCTCGTCGACAAGGCAGGGATCATCCGGCACATCTGGGAGGGCAGCCCCACCGCTGAGGCTGTGCTTGAGGCCATCGCCGCGCTCGCCGCCCCGCCGGCGGCCGCGGCGCCGAAGGTGGGCGTGACCCGCATCGAGCCCGCGGCCGCCGCGCAGATGTTGGCCGACGAGCCTCAGAAGTGGCTGCTGCTCGATGTGCGCACGCGGTCCGAGTACGAGGCCGACCACGCGCCGATGGCCGTGCACATCCCGGTCGACGAGCTGCCGGCCCGGGTGGCCGAGCTCGGCCGCAGCGACCGGGTGCTCTGCGTCTGCCAAGCCGGGGGCCGCAGCAAGGTGGCCGCCGAGTTCCTCGCCAGCATCGGCGGCAAAGAGATCCACGACGTGGCCGGCGGCATGAGCGCCTGGGTCGGGCCGCGGGTGACCGGCGGCAAGGCGCAGTAGGCCGCCGGCCAGCCGGCGCCGCAGCGGCTCAGCCGAGCAGATCCTCGACCATCAGCCCGTGGCGCACGCCGCCGTCGCTGACCCGCAGGCTCTCGCGGCGGGCGCTCTCGGCCACCGCGTCGAGCACGCAGGCCCCGGCCAGCAGGTAGTCGGCGCGCTCGGGGCTGACCGCGGCCAGGGCCCGGCGCTCGGCGGCGTCGCTGTCGAGCAGCCGGTCGATCCAGCGCTTGAGGCTGGTGCGGGTCAGGCGCATGCCGTGGACCTTGTCGCGATCCCAGACCTTGAGGCCGAGCTCCATCGCGCCGAGCGTGGTGGCGGTGCCGGCCACCGCGATCAGCGTGCGGGGGCTGATCGGCCAGTGGAAGCGGGCCACGGCCTTCTCGACGTGGGCCCGCAGCAGGGCGAGGTCTTGGGGCCGAAAGCGGTGGGGCGCCAGATCGGGTTTCTCTTGCAAGAAGCGCTCGGTCAGCCGCACGCTGCCCAACTCAAGGCTGTCGCGGGCGCCCATCCGGCCGTCTTCGCCGACCACCACCTCGGTGCTGCCGCCGCCGAGATCGACGACCCCCACGCTGCCTGGGGGGATCTCGATGCCGCCGCTGGCCCCGCGCCAGGTGAGCCGCGCCTCTTCTTCGCCCGAGATGACCTCGACCCGGATGCCGGTCTCGGCCTGCACGCGGGCGAAGAAGGTCTGGGCGTTGAGCGCGCGGCGGGCCGCGCTGGTCGCGACGGCGTGGATGTCCCAGGGGGCCACGCCGAGGCCGCGGGCGCGGTGGGCGAGGTGGGTCAGCACCTCGACCGCGGCGTCCATGCGGTCGGGGCGGAACATGCCGCGCTCGGCCAGGCCCTTGCCGAGGCCGACCACGTGGGCCTCGTCGCAGAGGGTCTGCACGAGGCCGCGGTCGTCCTTGCGGGCCACGAGCAAGATCAGGGTGTTGCTGCCAATGTCGAGCGTCGCGCGGATCATCCGCCGCCTCCTCCCCCGTGCGCTGGCCGGGGGGGCCTGGGCCTCACCACGGGAGCGTGGGCGACCAGTCGGGGTTGGTGTAGCCGCCCTTGCCGCGCGTGAGCTGCACCTGGTGGGCGCCGTCGAGCGTGCTCATCCAGATGTGGTTGGCGCCGGTGCGGTTGCTGGAGAACGCGACGTAGTTGCCGTCGGGCGCCCAGGAGGGGTCCTCGTTGTCCCCCTTGCCTTGGGTGAGCCGGGTCAGGCCAGAGCCGTCGGCGTTCACCACGAAGATGTCGAAATTGCCCTCACGGCCGACAAAGGCGAGCTTGTCGCCGTCGGGGTGCCAGACGGGGTCTTGGTTGTAGTTGCCGCTGAAGGTCACGCGCTTCGCGTTGCTGCCGTCTGCGTTGGCCACATAAATCTGGGGGCTGCCGCCCCGCTCGCTCACGAAGGCCACCTTGCTGCCGTCGGGCGAGAAGGCGGGCGAGACGTCGATGCCCACCGCGTCGGTCAGGCGGGCGAGCTGGCGACCGGTGCCGGCGTCGATGGTGAAGATGTCCGAGTCGCCGCCCACGCTGAGGGTCAGCGCGATGAGGCCGCCGCGGGGGTGCCAGGCGGCGCCGGAGTTGATGCCGGCCCGCGCGCTCAGGCGGGTGATCTTGCCGCCGCTGAGGTCGGCCACGTAGAGATCGGGGTTTCCGGCCGCATACCCGGTGTAGGCGATGCGGCGGGCGTCGGGCGACCAGGCGGGCTGGATGTTGATCGAGCCGGTGCGGGTGACCGGAGTGAGCCGGTAGCCGTCAAAGTCGACGGTGTAGATCTCTTTGTTGCCGGAGAAATTCCCGCTGAGCGCGAAGCGGGTGTTGAAGGGCCCCGCCTTGCCGGTCAGGCGCAGGATGATCTCGCTGGCCACCTTGTGGGCGACCAGACGCGCGTCCTCGCCCTTGGCGCTAAAACTGCGGGCGCCGAGGCGGGCGCGGCCGTTGACGTCGTAGGTCCAGACCTCGGCGTAGAGCTCGCCGCCGTCGCGGCTCTGCAGCAGGGTCTTGGCCAGGGCCGGCGCGCCGAGCACCGACCAGTCCTCGAAGCGGAACTGGCCCGGCCGGATGCCGGTGCCCGCCGGCTCGACCTGGGCGGCGGGGTCGAGCAGGGTCACGTAGCCAGACAGCTCGAGATCCCGCCGCAGCACGTCATAGAACTCGGTCGCCGCGCCGGCCCCGCCGATGGGCTTGGGCAGGCCGAGCACGACCTTCTGCTCGCCGGGCGGGGTCACGACGATGCGGACCCGCTCGGTGGGGCCCTGCTGGGCGGGCGCGCCGACGGCGAAGAAGGCGGCGAAGACCAGCGGGAGGCTGAGCAGCGCGCTGACCCCGCGGAGCCGCGGGCGGGAGGAGGCGGGCATGACGGGCCCTCGGGGCTGGTGGGGGTGCGGGCGGGCGCGGCTCACAGGGCGTCCTTGGCGCGGAACTCGACCTCGACGCCGTCGGCCACCGACCCGCGCCAGGCCTCGGGCGGCGCGGCCACCCGGCCGGTCTTGAGCACCGCGTTGACCGCCGCGTTGTCGAAGCTCGGGTCACCGCTGGACTTCGACACCTCGGGATCGCTGAGCGTGCCGTCGGCGGCCACCTTCACGGTGACCACGACCTTGTAGGTTGGGTGGGCGGCCACCACGCTCGGAAGCGGGGTGAAGTTGGGGATGAGCGCCTTCTTGGCGCGCTCTTGCCACTTCTTCATCTCGGGGTCGTTGAGGTTGCCCGCGCCGGCGCCGGTCCCCGTGGCCGAGCCCGACATGCTGGTCGCGGCGCGGTTCTCGGTGCCGACCGCCGAGGCGGCCGAGGCGAGCAGCGCGGCCCGCTTGGCGTCGCGCAGGGCGGCCTCGCGGGCGGCCGAGGCGCGGGCCTCGGCCTTGGGGTCGGGCTTGTCGCTGGTCGGGCCGGGCTTGGCCTTCGGATCGATCTTGGCGGCCTTGGCCTTGGGATCGGGCGGAGGTGGCGCGGCCTTGGCCTTGGGATCGACCTTCTGCTCGACCTTCTTGGGGTCGGGCATGGTCATGGCCGCCGGCTTGGGCGGGCTGACCGGGGCCGGCGGGGGCGCGACGGCCGCGGCGGGGGCCGGCGCCGGGGCGGCCTTGGGCGCTGGCGGAGCGGCCTCGGCCGGCTCAGGCGCGGTCTCTTCGACGTCGAGCACGGCGTCGGGCGTGCGCTCGCCCTTGTCGGGCATGAGCAGGTCGTCTTTCTTGGCCTCGCCAGAGAAGTCGATGTAGACGATGTTCTCGGGCTTGAGCACCGAGGGCTCAGGCGCGAAGAACAGCTGGCCGAGCGCGAGGCTGGCGGCCGCCAACAGGTGCCCGCTGATCGCGGCCAGGACGTCGAAGGCGCCGACACCCCCGCCAGCGCGGAGGGTGGAGGGCGGCGCGACCGTGCTCATGGGCTGGCTCCCGCGGACGGGGCGCGCGGGTCGGTCACCATGCCGACCTTCTGGATGCCCGCCGCCGTGGCCATCGCGAGCACCCGCGCGACCTCTTCGTAGGGCACCTTGCCGTCCGCCCGGATGAACACCCCTTGGTCGGGTTTGTTCTGCGCCATCGCCTTGAGGCTGGCGGCCAGCGCCTCTTTGCTGATCGCCTGGCCCTGATCGGTGCCGGTGCCGAGGTGCACGGTGCCCTCGACGGTCAGCGTCACCACCGCCTGCTCATCGGCCTGGGGCAGCGCCGGCGCGGCGGCGCGGGGCAGCTGCACCTCGAGGCCCGAGGTCATCATCGGGGCGGTCACCATGAAGATGATGAGCAGCACCAGCATGACGTCGACAAACGGCGTCACGTTGATCTCGGCCATCAGGCCGTCGCTGTCCCCATCGCCGACGCTCATCCCCATGGCTCACCTCGCCCGGAAGTGGCGCTTCACGATGTTGAGGAAGTCGTCCGAGAAGTTGTCCATCTCGGTGCCGAGCAGCCGCACCTTGCCGCTGAAGTAGTTGTAGGCCATGACCGCCGGGATGGCGGCGGCGAGGCCCACGGCGGTCGCGATGAGCGCGTGCGCGATGTCGGGGCCGACCGTGGCGATGCTGGCCTGGCCGGTGATGCCGATCTTCTGAAAGGCGCGGAGGATGCCCCACACGGTGCCAAAGAGGCCGATGAAGGGCGCGGTGGAGCCGGTGGTGGCCAGGAAGCCGGTCAGGCGGCCCAGCTCGGTGCGCTCGACGGTGCGGGCCCGCCGCAGCGCGCGCACGAGGTTGTCTTCGCCAGAGATGGCGACCCCGCCGTTGTTCTGCGCGTCGGTGCCCGACGAGGTCAGCTTGCTCAGCTCGACGTAGCCGGCCTTGAACACCATCGCGACGGGGCTGCCCCGGTGCTTGTCGATGCCCTCAAACACCGTGTCGAGGCGGCGGCTCTTCCAAAAGGTGTCGAGGAAGGCCTGGCTCTCGCGCTCGGCGGTGCGGATGAGGCGCAGCTTGTTGACGATGATGACCCAGCAGGCCACCGACATGCCGAGCAGCACCAACAGCACCGACTGGACGATGATGTCGGCGTCGAGCAGCAGATCGAGGATCCCGGCCTCGGGCGCGGCGGCAGTGTCGGCCACCACGGAGAGCAGCAGGGGGACGGCGTCCGGCATGGGGGCTCCGGCAGGGCGGGGGGAGAGCGGCGGGCGGGGCGGCGGGGCTTGGCGGAGGAGCAGCGCGGGCCCGGGGAGCGGCGGCGGGCCGCGCGGGCGCGCGGAGCCGAGGGCGGGCAGCGGCGGGGCGCGGGCGGGGGGAGCCGGCGCCGAAGCCCGGCGGGCGCCGGGGAGCGGGCGGGCGCGGGCGCGCACCGCCGGGAGCGGGCCGGGGGAGGCCCCGACCCGGCCGCTGCTAACACCCGGAGGGCGCGCAGGTCAGGTCGAGCCATGAGGTTGACACGTCGAGAGCGGCTGGGCGCCCCCACGGCGGACCGGCCCTCCGCTTGCGGTAGGATGCCGGCATGGCGTCCATCAGCTTCCGCGGCATCCACAAGTCCTACGGCGCGGTCCGCGTCCTCCAGCGCGTCGACATCGAGGTGCCCGACGGTGAGCTGCTCGTGCTCGTCGGGCCCAGCGGCTGCGGCAAGTC
>JBJONS010000488.1:0-5010 GCA_046051725.1 Pseudomonadota bacterium
GCAAGCAGCTGTCGATCGACCAGACGATCAAAGACGACATGGCCGAGCTGCGGGCCGAGGCGGAGGCCGAGCGGGCGCTGCGGGCACAGCTCGAGGGTGCGCTGGCGGCGGAGCAGGCGCGGGCGGCGCAGGCGTTGGAGGAGAAGGCACAGGCAGCGAGCGCTTTGGCAGCGGAGCAGACGCGCGCGGCGCAGGCGTTGGCAGCGGAGCAGGCGCGGGCGGCGCAGGCGTTGGAGGAGAAGGCACAGGCAGCGCACGCTTTGGCGGAGGCGCAGGCACAGGCAGCGATCGCTTTGGCGGAGGCGCAGGCGCGGGCTGAGGCCCTGCGTGCCAAGCTGCGGGCCCTGGGGCTCGACCCCGACGCGGGCGGCTGAGCGCCGGCAGAGGCGGGGGCGGCGCATCACGACAGGCCGCCTTCGGTCTCCAGCGCGATCCTCCGTGCACCGCGCCGCGGGGCCGGGGATCGCGCGCGCCCGGGCGGTCTCGGTGACCCGCCGCGGGCGGGCGCCCATGCGTGCAGACCCTCATGGGGGCCCGGGATACGGGTCCGTCGTCCGTGGCCCTCGGCCGCGCCGCTGGGGGCGCCGCTCCGGGCCTGGTCGAGACCGCCCCCCGCGCTGCACCCACGCGCCCCGAGGAGCCGGCCCATGACCCCCACCCAGCGCCGCACCCACCTCCGCTCACGCCTGCGCTGGTACTTCGGCGTGCTGGGGCTGCTCAGCCTCGTGCCGCTGCTGGTCACCCTGACCGAGCCAGAGATGGGCCTGCCGGCCCGGGTGCTCGCCGGGCTCGGACTGCCCGTCGCCGGCGCCTACCTGACGCTCGGGGCCGGGCTGCCGCGCCTCGGCTCAGGGCGGCTCGTCTTTGGCGTGCTGGGCGTTGCCCTCGCGTGGCTGCTCGGGATGGCGGGGCTGATCATCGCCGGCGGCGCCCTGGGCGGGTTGGTGCCCTGGGCGCTGTTTTTGCTGGTGCCGTGCCTGAACGCCGGGCTGTGGGCCGATGAGGTGTGGGAGCGGTGATGGGCCGCGGGCGGGCTTGGGGGCGCGGTGTGGTGGTTGTGCTGAAACACGTTGTTGGATCGATGTTTCAGAACAACCACCGCAGCCATGCGATGACGGCCTGCGCTCACCGCTCCGCTGCTCGGCCCGACCCTCCTCCGCGCCGCGGCAGCACCTCGACGCCGAGCTCGACCGAGGGCCCGGCGTAGCGGCTGGTGTAGGTGGCCTCGTAGCCGAGCACCGCGTGGTAGCGCGCGGCCACGGTCGGGCGCACCACGCGCTTGGCCCCCAAGGTGAGCTGAAGGCCGCCGTCCACGACGACACCGAAGGCCGAGTCGGCGCCGGCGAGCAGCGCGTCCTCCCAGGTCGAGGGCTTGCGGCCGTCGGGGGTCTCGCGGTCCTCTCCGACCAAGTAGAAGCCGTAGCCGCCGTAGCCGAGCATGAGCGGCGCAGAGACGCGCAGCTTGCCTTGGGCCAGGGGCAGGCCGGCCTCGATGAGCAGGCCGGTGGTGCCGCCGTCCGAGCGCAACATCAGCGTGTCTTGGCCCTTGTACGGTGCGTCGAGCTCCAGCGGAAATGTCGCGGGGTTGATCGGCCCCGGGCGCGCCGTGCCGCCGAGGCCGAGGCGCAGGCGGTCATCGAAGAGCGAGGCGCCGGCGGCGAAGGCGGGGCCGTGCGAGAGGTGGTCGGCCATCGCGTAGCCGCGCCAGCCGAGCGCGACGAAGGCGGTGGTGGCGGGCCGGTCGTCGGCCTGGGCGCTCGCGCAGAGCAGCGTCAGGAGCGTGATCATCGGGGTCATGGTGCGCTCCGCGCCTTAGAAGTTGGAGAAGCGACGGCCCGCGCCGCCGGGGAGCCAACGCAAGCCAAGGCCCGCGCGGGTGGCGTACTTGCCGCCGTCGCCGCCGTAGCCGAAGAGCCCGCCCGTCTCGGCGCGCAGGGCGAGGTCGAGGTGCGCGTTGAGGTGGACCACCGCGCCGGCCAACAGCAGCTGGCCGAGCGCGTCGGGGACGGGGGCCGGGTCGAGCTGCAGGTCAAAGCGGGCCGTCCAGCCGAGCTGCACGTCGAGCGCGTCGTTCACGGCCAAGGTGGCCAGGGGGCGCAGGCCGATGGCCAGCGCCAGGCTGCGGTCGAGCCCGCCGCCGACCGGCGCGCTGGGCAGCAGCAGGCGCGGGCCGGTCTCGAGCTGCAGGTCGAGCTGCACGCGGTCCTCGTGGACCAGGGGAGCAGAGGCCGCGAGCAGCGCGGTGAAGGTGCGGCCGCCCTCGACCGGCCAGCCGTCGAGGTAGAGCCCGCGGGCGAGGCCAGCCTGCCCTGAAACACCAAGCTGGACATTGTTCTGGAGCTGGGTGCGCCACTCGACGCGGGCGCGTGGCTCGGCGGGGGCGAGCTCGGCGACGGCGCTGAGCGCGTGGTCGGGCGGCGGTCGGTCGGCCAGGGCCGCCGGGCTGAGCAGGAGCAGGAGCATCGGTCCTCCGGGGGTGCGCTCCGGTTGTACTTCTGCGCTGCGCGCCTGATTAGCGGGCCGTCTGGCGGGTTATTCCTTCTGCCATGGAAGCAATCACCCTCGAACAGCTCCAGGCCTTCGTGCGCGTGGTCGAGCACGGCTCCTTCGCGCGGGCGGCCGAGGGCCTCGGCGTGCAGGCCAGCGCGGTGTCTCGGCGGGTGGCGGCCCTCGAGGCCCAGCTCGGCGTGCCCCTGCTGCAGCGCACCACCCGGCGCCTCTCGCTCACCACCGCCGGCCAAGAGCTGCTCGAGCGCGCCGGCCCAGCGGTCGCCGCCCTGCTCGAGGCCGCCGACGAGGTCCGCCGCGCCGACTCGGCCCTGGTGGGGCCCATCCGGGTCGCGGTGCCCGGCGCGCTGGGCCGCCGGCGGATCGCGCCGGCCTTGTTTGCGTTCGCCCAGGCCCACCCCGGCGTGCAGCTTGACCTGCGGGTGTCGGACGCGCGGCTCGATCTGGTGGCCGAGCGCATCGACCTCGCGGTGCGCATCGGCAAGCAGAGCGAGCCGGGCCTGGTGACCCGCGTGCTGGCGCGGTCTCCGCAGCGGCTGGTGGCGCCGTTGGGGTTGGTGGGGCTGCTCGACGGCGCGGCGGGGCTGGATGCGCTGGGCCGGCTGCCGCGTGTGGTGCGGCGCGAGGGCGGGCAGCTCCTCGACCTGCCCGGTGCCGAGCGGGCGCCGGTGCTGGTCTGCGATGACGTCGAGACGGTCGCGGCGGCGGTGGTGGCGGGGCTCGGGTTCGCGGTGCTGCCGGAGTGGCTGGCGCGGTCGTTGGAGGGGGTGCGCGTTTTGGACGTGGCGCTGCCGGTGGGGGATGGGCTGCTGGTGGCGGTGTTGCCGGCGGGGAGGCGGCCGCCGCGGCGGGTGCGGGCGCTGGGGGCTTTTTGGGTGGGGGTGGTTTGGGTGGGGGGGATATGAAGGTCGTTCTGACCGATGTTTAGTTGGGTTGTGTGCAGGCTGGTAACTGGCGCAGTTGGTGCTGGAATTGCTGTCCAGTATGAGTCCTGGCGCTGCACTGAACCAACACCATTCGCTATCTTGCGTCTGGTGCCGCGACTGCAAAGTCGCGCGGCGGCGGGCTGGAAATGAGTGACAGCGTCGCTGAATCGAAAGCTTTGCGTGGACTGCCGATTCAACGGGCTCGGCGCTTCGTGCAGGAGCCGTTCGCTCTCGGCGTCGCCGGCGCGTTGTTGGGGTACCGCACTTGTTTGCCGCTACTTGGCTTCGCGGCGAAGTAATGCAACTATTTCATTGACTACGGTCGTAGGATCCCCGTTCCACTCAAGGTAACGCTTGTCTCCTTGGAGCGCTAGACGGGTCCACAGTTCTTGTCGCTGGGCTGCGGTTGGTGCGACCAAAAGGGGAAGCACAGAGGTAGATCCCGTGGATATCTCTCGAGCAAGTGCAGCGTTCATTTCTTTGGTCGGCCAACGCTTGTCCAGGGACTGAGGACTTATTACAACCAGAACGAACCTGGCTTGCACCAAGGCTCGGTTGATGACGTTGGTGACGCTGTCCCCCCACAGGATTTCCTTGGCGTCAAGGAAGAATCGAACCCCCTCACTTGTGAGGGCATCGGCGATTGGTTCGACCACCGAGGACTTATCCTCGCTCGCGTGGCACAGAAACACATCGACTTGAGTGTGTTCGATTTCGCGAAGCACTTTGCTGTTTGCCTCTGGGTCGAGCCGGACGAAGTGACGAAGAAATCGAACATGAATGGGGTCGTAGTTGCCACGGACTAATCCGATGAAAGCTATGCGCCCGCGAAGAACGCGACGAAAGTCGGCGGGGTTTTGCTTTGGTCGTCGGCTAGAACGGTCCCATTTGGCGCGAAAATCAGCTTGGGCAGATTCTAATCCGTATTTTTCCCAAGCGTGAAGCATCGCGCGAATGCGCCTGACGTACTTCCTCGAGACGTTGACCTTCGTGTTTACCGTGAGGCCCGTTACGTCTTGCCGTTCCCATCGGGACCGTAGTCTAGTCTTGCGGTCGTTCAACTTGAATCGGTGATCTTCAATGATCTTTCGGAGTGGCCCTGCCACCTCAACTGAACCCGTTGGCGACGTTGCTGCGATTGCCGGGGGGAACTTCGTTAGGTTCGTCGAAAACGTTATGTCGTCGCAGTACCGAGTGTAAGTGCAACGGTGCTGTTTGGCGAAGGCTGAAAGGGATGCGTCAAGATGGTCACAAATGAGGTTTGACAGTACGGGTGAGGTTGGTGCCCCCTGGGGCAGTCGACCTTCGTGGGTGCAAAGATGCGCTATTTCCTGAGCCAGCGGGTGGGGAAAGTTAAATCTGGGCCCTTTGAGTAGGCCTACAACACGACCGAAATGAATGGAATGAAAGAAGTTCTCTAGGTCGATGTTGAAAACCCACCTGCGTCGAGTGTGGACCCTAGCGTTTTGGACTACGTTTCGACCCACCACGAAAGAGTAGACTGCACTCCTTGGACAGTGAAGTGAGGTCAATGTCGTAGCAAGACGGCGTTGCATCGACTTGATGCCGTGGGTCG
>JBJONS010000489.1:0-7323 GCA_046051725.1 Pseudomonadota bacterium
GCCGGCGCAGCCGGGCGGCGGAGCGCGCAGCGCGACCCGCGCAGGCACCCGGTCGCGGGCGCCCCCGCGCCCGCGAGGCGCCCCGACCCGCCCTCAGTCCCGCCCGGCCAGCCGCAAGAAGGCCTGGGTGGTCGCGTGCTGGGGGTTGCCGAAGACCTCGGCTGGCGGGCCGCTCTCGACGTCGTAGCCCTCGGCGAAGACGTGCACGCGGTCGGCCACCTCGCGGGCGAAGCTCATCGAGTGGGTGACCACGATCATGGTCTGCCCGCCGCGCGCGAGGTCCTCCATCACCTTGAGCACCTCGCCGGCCATCACCGGGTCCAGCGCCGAGGTCGGCTCGTCGAAGAGCACGACCTCAGGCTCCATCACCAGCGTGCGGGCGATGCTGACCCGCTGCTGCTGCCCGCCCGAGAGATCGCGGGGGTAGGCGTCTTTTTTGGCGCGCAGGCCGACGCGCTCGAGCAGGGCCTCGGCCCGCGCCCGGGCGGCCTCTTCGGCCTCGCCGCGCACCGTCACCGGGGCCAGGGTCAGGTTCTGCAGGACCGTGAGGTGGGGGAAGAGGTTGAACTGCTGAAACACGAACCCGACCCGTTGGCGGACCCGCTGCAGCAACGCCGCGTCGCGCTGGGGGTGGGTCTGTGGGGTCAGGGTGTGCTCGCCGATCGTCACACGCCCACCCTGGAAGGGCTCAAGGCCGTTGAGGCAGCGCAGGAAGGTCGACTTGCCGCCGCCGCTGGGGCCGATGATGGCGTCGACGTTGCCCTTCTCGACGGTGAAGCTGATGCCCTTGATGACCTGGAGGGCACCGTGGTGCTTGATGAGGCCGTCGACCGTGATCATGCGGACACCCCCCCGAGGCGGGCCTCGATGCGGCGCGAGAGGAGAGACATCGGGTAAGACATGAGCAAGTAGAGCAGGGCGGTCATGATCATCAGCTCGATCGTCGCCTGCGTCGACATCGACAGCACCGAGAAGCGCTTGGTCAGCTCGACGAGGGTGACCACCGAGACCACCGAGGTGTCTTTGAACAGCGCGATGAAGTCGTTGACCACCGGCGGGATCACGATGCGGACCGCCTGGGGCACGATGACCTTTTGCAGGGCTTGGCCGCGCGTCATGCCCAGAGAGAGGGCGGCCTCCATCTGTCCGCCGGGGATGGCCTGCAGCCCCGCCCGGTAGATCTCAGACTCGTAGGCCGAGTAGTTGATCGCCAGGCCGAGGATGCCGGTCCAGAAGGCGGGGATGGTCACCCCGACCTCGGGCAGCAAGAAGAAGATGAAGTAGAGCTGCAGCATCAGCGGCGTGCCGCGCAAGAACTCTACATACGCGGTCAGGGGCAGCCGCAGCCAGCCTGGGCCATAGAGCCGCCCGATCGCCACGCCGAGCCCGATGAGCACCGCCATCGGGAAGCTGATGGCCGCGAGGATGACCGTCAGGCCCGCCGACTCGAGCAGGATGCCGCTGTAGGTGGTCACCACGTCCCAGCCGCGCTTGCGGACCTCGGTGGTCACGACCTCTTGGGTCGGCAGCTCTTTCTGCTCGACCTCGACCCGGGTGGCCTGGTGCTGCCCGTAGAACTTGCCCATCGCGGCCACGCCGGCCAGCTCGGCCTGCTGGGCGTCCCAGATACCGTACTTGCTGTAGATGGCCTGCTGCTCGCCGTTGCGGTTGAGCAAGATCAGCGCGGTGTTGAGCTGGTCGCGCAGGGCGGTCTCGCCCTTCTTGACGAAAATGACGTAGTAGCCAGGGTTGACCGGCTCGCCGACCGAGGCCAGCGCGGGGAAGCGCGGCGCGTAGAAGCTGGCGATGGGGGTGTCTTGCAGCGTCGCGTCGAGCTTGCCGGTCTCAACCTCGCGCATGGCGTCGGTGCTGCCGTCGTACGCGATGACCTCACAGGTCAGGTCGCCCTCGCCGCAGACCTCGCGCATGGTGTCTTCGGCGGCCGAGCCGGTGAGCACGCCCACCTTGGCCTTCTGACCGTCGGGGGGCGACTTGAGCTGGTCCCAGCCCTTCCAGATGGGGTCACCCTTCCGCACCATGAGCTGCAGCCCATAGACGTAGTAGGGGATGGTCGCGTCCATCACGTCGAGGCGCTCGTCGTCGTACTCGTAGCCGTTGAGCACCACGTCGCACTTGTCGGTGCGGAGCATGTCGGGCAGCTTGTCCCACTGGCCCTGCACGAACTCGGGCTGGACCTTGAGGTAGGCGGCGAGCTGGGCGGCCAGATCGACCTCAAAGCCGGTCACCTGCGAGGGGTCGTCGTCTTTGGGGTAGACGAAGGGGCCGCCGCCCTCTTGGTCGGCGCACCAGCGCAGGGTGCCGCGCTGCTGCACCGCCGTGAGCTGGTCGGCGGCCGCGGGGCGCGCGGTCAGCAGCGTGAGGAGGGCGGCCAGCGCCGACAGCAGCGCGGGGAGGCGGGGTGCTCGGGCGCGGGGCGGCGGGCTGCGCGGGGGTGCGTGGTGGTCCATGGGTCGGCCTCCCAGCGGGTGGGATCGGGTGCGGGGCGATGGGCTGCGGCGGATCCCCAGCGGAGGGCCCGGGGAGGCTGGGCCTCGGCGCGGGCCCCCGACCCGCGGCGCGGGATCTGGGGAACAGGGGCGCGCGGTCAGGGCCGCGCGGCGCGGGCTCAGGGGTCGGCTTCGCCGTCCAGCGCGCCATCTTCGGGCTCGCCGCGGAACAGAGAGACGCCGAGGAAGATCCCGGGGACCGGCGCGGGGCCCAGCGCGTCGAGCTTGGCCTCGAGGCTGAGCAGCACCGGGTCGGCGGGGGCCCAGCGGGCGCCGAGGCTGGCGGTGTAGCGCTTGAGGCCGTCTTGCGCGTCGAGCACGGCGCCTTGAGGGTCCCACAGCGACTCGACCCGGGCGACCGGCTGCACGGCCGCCTCGGGCAGGGCGTTGAGCACGAGCTGGCCGGTGAAGAAGGGCGCGCCGGCGCTGGTGCCGAACGAGGTGTCGAGCGCCACCGAGAGCTGGTCGTGGGGGTAGACCTCGACGCTGCCGTAGCCGGCGTACCAGCCCTCGGTCGGGTAGGCGGCCACGCCCGACCAGGTGCCAAAGGCGTCCTGCTCGCTGCTCACGCCGGCCCCGACCACCAGCGGCGGCGGGGCCACGCCGAAGTCGAGGTCTTGGCCGGCGAACACGAAGACCGCGGTGCCGTCGTCGAAGGCCACCTCGGCCTCGCCCCCGCGCACCCGGCCGAGGCTCGCGCCCGAGAACAGCAGGCTGTAGGTGGGCAGGTAGTTGTCCCACTCATCCCAGTCTTCGAGGCTGATCATGGGGTTGAGCACGCCGCCCCGCAGGCGGTAGCGCCCCTGGCCCACCTGGATCGCCGCCCACTCGGGCGCGTAGGGCCGGACCACCACGCCGGGCGCGGCGGGGTCGAGGTGCAGGTCGAGGTCGACCCGCGCGCTGACCGCGCCGTAGCGCAGGCGCCCGTCGGCCTCGACCTGGCTCTGGTTGCCGAGCTGCCCGCCCGCGAAGCCGGTGGTCGCGTGGGCGCCGCCGCCCGCCCAGGCCTCGAGCTCGGCGGCGGCGGCGGCCGAGGGCAGGGCCAGCAGGAGCGGGAGCAGCAGCAGCCGGGTGGGCAATTCGGGCCTCCGCGGCCGGGAGCGCGGGCCCAGGCGGAGGGCGTCACGGCAGCGAGCGGTGTTCTACACCAAGGCGCCGCCGCGCTTCAAGGGGAGGGGGCCCGCCTCGGTGCGGGCCTGCCCGGATGGCTGGGTTAGCGCCGCGGACAGGAGCGTCTGCCGCATGATCCGACCCCGACCCATCGCTCAGGTTGACGTGACGCACGGTGTCTTCGCCCAGGTCCGCCGCCGAGCTGCGCCCTCTGGCGGGTCGGGTGGCCGGGCCGCGGGCCTTGGGCTGCTCGGCCTCGGGCTGCTCGGCCTCGGGCTGCTCGGCGCCGGCGCCCCCGCGGCCCAGGCCGCCGCCCCCCTGCTGCTCGAGATCGGCGCGCCGGTCGCGGTCGGCCGCGGCGGCAACTGGGTGCGGACCCACCCGCACCCCGACGGCGGCTGGTGGTTCTTCCAAGCGGCGGGCGGCGGCTACCACGGCGTCGAGATGGACGCGGCGCTGTCGTTCAACGAGCGCGACCTCGTCGAGCTCACCGGCCGCACCGACCTGCAAGACCACGCGATCGTGCCCTGCCCCGACGGCGGCTTCCTGCACGCCGCCAGCTACAGCCGGCCCTCGCCCAACGACTCGGCGGTGATCTGGCGCCTCGACGACGCGCTCGGCGTGGTCGACAGCGCGGTGGTCGAAGAGGGCGAAGGTGACCGCGCCCACAACGATCTGGTCACGGTCTGCCGCGAGGGCCGCAGCCCGCTCGGCGTCACCCACATGGCCGGCGGCACCCGCGCCGAGGCCTTCTGGATCGACGGCGGGCTGGCCGCCGAGGGCCCGGTCGACGTGCCGGCGCAGACCTTTATGGGCAGCGCGCTGATCGCCGAGGGCGAGGGCTACCTGATGGCCTTCGTCGAGGGGCCCGGCGACACCGCGGTCAACCTGCAGGCGCTCGACGCCGAGCTCGCCGCGGCGGGGCCCAAGCGGCGGATCGAGCTCGGCGGGGGCGTCGCCTTCTGGCCCCAGGGCATGCTGCGGCTGAGCGCCGATCGCCTGCTGCTCATCCACCTCGAGGCCGAAGACCGGGGCCACGGGCCCGGCGACGTGTGGCTGCGCGTGATCGACGATCAGGACAACGTGATCGAGAGCGCCCCGCTCTTTGTGTCCGAGCCGCGGGCCTGCAGCCAGCCCTGGCTGAGCCGCCAGGGCGACCGCCTGCTGGCCTCGTACTCCTGCGATCTGCAGCCCTATGTGCAAGAGATCACGCTGAACCTCGACGGGGTCGAGGTGGTTGACGAGGACGGGGGAGGGGAGGGCGCCGCCGACGACGAGGCGGACGAGGACGGCGGCAAAGGAGGGGGCTGCGCCCACGCGCCGGCGCCCGCGGCGGTCGGGGGCCTCGGCGCCCTGCTCGCGCTGGCCTGGCGGCGGCGGAGGCCCGCGCCCCTGCGGGCCTGACCGGAGCGGGCGGCGCGAACACCGCCCCAGACGCGGGCTGCCCCGGAGTAGACTTGGCGCGCCGGGCCCCCGCGGGCCTGGCCCTGCGGCGCGCGCCGCGGCCCACGCCCCGAGGTCCCCCATGCTTGCCCGCCCCGCCCGCGGCGCCCCTCCGCGCCCACCGCTCGCCGCCCTGCTCGCCGCCGCCGCGCTGCCCGCCTGCTGGATGGCCGACCCCGGCCTCGACAGCGGGGTCGACGGCCAGTCGGGCGGGCTCAAGGGCGGCGGCTGGCCCGAGGACGACGGCAGCTTGGGCCTCGACGGCGGGGACGGCGGCGCAGAGGGGGCGGACGGCGCCGACGACGGGCCGACGCCCAGCGACGCGCCCGGCTGCGGTGAGCCTGGCGGCCCGCTCGAGGGCACGCACGAGGGCGACGTCAGCGCCGCTGATCTCGACGGGTGGTGCGAAGGCTGGTGCCGCCACGACATCAGCGGCGATCTGGTGATCGAGGGCACCGACTGGGCGGCCCTGCCCGATCTGTCCTGCGTGCAGCGGGTGGGCGGCGATCTGAGCCTGCGCGACAACGCGGCGCTGGTGAGCATCGGCGGCCTGCACGACCTCGAGCTGGTCGGTGGCGCGCTCTCGGTGCGCGGCAACGCCCTGCTGCCGCGGCTCGATGGCTTCGAGGCCCTGCGCAGCGTGGGCGGAAGTTACCTGATCGTTGAGAACGACGCGCTGGAGCATGTCCGCGACCACTACCAGCTCGCGAGCGTCGGCGGCGACCTGTGGGTGCAGGGCAACCCCGCCCTGGCCCACCTGCGCGGCCTCGAGCGGCTCGGCGCGGTGCCCGGCGACGTGCTCGTGCTCGACAACGACGGCATGGTCGAGCTCGACGGGCTCAGCGGCGTGGCGAGCGTCGGCGGCGCCCTGCGGATCGAGGGCAACGCCGCCCTGCGCACCCTCGACGGCCTCAACCGCCTGCTCTCGGTGGCCCAAGAGCTGACCCTGCGCGACAACGACGCCCTGGTCTCGCTGGTCGGCGCCGGGCGCCTCATCTCGGTCGGCGGCGACCTGCGCGTCGAGGACCACGCCGCCCTGCCCGACACCGACGGCCTCGACGCCCTGCTCAGCGTGGCCGGCGACCTCATCATCGCCGACAACCCGGCGCTGCGCACGCTGGGCGGCTGGCCGGCGCTGGGCACCATCGGCCGGGGCCTGCGCGTCGAGGACAACGCCGCGCTCGTCGATCTGGGCGAGCTGCCCGCGCTGGCGACCCTCGGCGGCGGCCTGAGCCTCGCGCAGAACCCCGCGCTGCGCGATCTGGACGGCCTCTCGGGCCTCGCCCACCTCGGCGCCGGCCTCGACATCATCGACAACGACGCGCTGACCGACACCAGCGGCCTGGGCGCCGTCCAGAGCCTCGGCGGCGGCCTGCGCCTCGACGGCAACGCGGCGCTGCGGCGCTTCGCCGGGCCGCGGCGCCTTGAGGCGGCCTCAGCCACGGTGATGATCGTCGACAATGACGCGCTGGAGGCTGTGCCCGGCCTCAGCGGCCTGCGGTCGATCGCCGCCGACCTGATCGTGGCCGACAACGCCGCCCTGCCCGACCTCGCGGGCCTCGGCGCGCTGCAGAGCGTGGGCGGCAGCGTCATCGTCCAGGGCGGCGCGGGCATGACCACGCTGACCGGCCTCGAGGCCCTGGGCAGCTGCGGCGCCGATCTGGCGCTGCAGGACCTGCCCGCGCTGTCCGACCTCAGCGGGCTCGGCGGCCTGATCAGCCTCGGGCGCGACCTGCGGATCGAGGGCACGGCGGCGACCACCCTGCTCGGCCTGCAGACCCTCGCCAGCGTCGGGCGTGACTTCAGCCTCGTCGACAATGACGCGCTGGTCAGCGTGGGCGGCCTCGCCCGCCTGAGCGCGGTGCCCGGCGTCCTCGAGGTCAGCGGCAACGACGCCCTGGTCGACCTGTACGGAGCGGCGGCCCTGGTCAGCGTGGGGCAGCGCCTCGCGCTGGTCGACAACGCTGCCCTGCAGCGCCCGGGCCTCGCCGCCCTGCGCGCCGTCACCGGCCCCCTCGAGATCACCGACAACGCTTCGCTGCGCGATCTGGGCGGCCTCGGCGTGCTGGCCGTGGTCGAGGGCGATCTGACGCTGGCCCGCAACCCGACCCTGGCCACCGCCGCCGGCCTCGACGCCCTCTACACCGTCGAGGGCGCGCTGATCATCGACCAGAACGACACCTTGCTCAGCCTCGCCGCCCTGCAGACCCTGCAGCGGGTCGACGGCGCCCTGACCCTGACCGACAACCCGGCCTTGCCTCAA
>JBJONS010000490.1:0-4188 GCA_046051725.1 Pseudomonadota bacterium
GTCTTCGTCAACGGCAACGACTTCGCGCCGGTCTACCTCGCGGTGATCCGCTGGCTGCGCGCCGACGCGCCGGCGCCGGCCGGCCTCGCCGTGCTCTGGCCGCGCACGACCGGGGCCACCGTCACCCGCGTCGACGCCCACACCCTGCGCCTCGCGGGCGACGGCCCGATGCTCGACCTGCCGCTCGAGGGCCTGCTGCGCGATCCGCTGAGCCGGCCCTTCGAGGCCGGGCAGCACATCGCCGGCGCCGGCTTCGAGGTGCGGGTCGAGCAGGTCGAGGATGGCCTGCCGCTCGTCATCTCGGCGCGGTTCGACCTGCCCCTCGACGACCCGGGGCTGCGCTTGGTCGCGTTCACCGCCGACGGGCTGGTGCCCTTCCCGGCGCTGGCCGACGGCGAAGCCCAGCGGCTGCCGGCGACCTTGCCGCTGCAAGGGCTGCCGGTCGACGCGCTCTGGCGCTGAGCCGGCGGGCAGGGCGGCCCTGCCCCAGCGCCGCCCGCACCGGGGCGCGCGGCGGTCAGGCCGGGCGCGCGCTTACTTCGTGGCGCACTGGGGGCGCAGCTTCTCGACCGTCGCCGGCCCGATGCCGGTGATGCGCCCCAGATCGTCGCAGCTGGCGAAGGGGCCGTTGGCGGCCCGGTCGGCGACGATCGCCGCGGCTTTGGTCGCGCCGATGCCGGGCAGGGCGTCGAGCTCCTCCGCCGAGGCCGTGTTGATGTTCACCGCCGGTCCGACCGGGCCGGCCGCGGCCGCGCCTCCACCGGTGGCGCCGCCCTCGGGCTTCCCGCCGCCCTCGGGCTTGGCTCCTCCCTCGGCCTTGGCGCCGCCGGCGCCGATCTCGACGAGCGGCCGCAGCTTCTCGATGGTCGCCGGCCCGATGCCCGACACGTCGCCGAGCTGATCGACGCTGGTGAAGGGGCCGTTCTGGGCCCGGTAGGCGAGGATGGCGGCGGCCTTGGTGTCGCCGATGCCCGGCAGGGTCTTGAGCTCTTCGGCGTCAGCGGCGTTGATGTTGACGCCGGCCCAGGCTTGACCGATCAGGACCCAGACCGCGAGCAGCAGGGCGAAGAGGGGGTGCATGGGGGGCTCCGGGCTGGGTTAGAGGTCAATGACGTCAGGGAGGGCGCTCTGGGCCGCGAGGCGGGCCTGGCGCGCGGCGGCGGCGGCGGGGTCGGCGGCCGCCAGCAGCTCGAGGCGCAGGCGGGCCCCCTCGCGCACGCCGGGCGGCAGGGCGGCCAGCGGCAGGTCGAGGGTCAGGTCGCCCACCAAGACCACGGCGAGCTCGCCTTCGACGCGGTCGACGATCCAGTCCATGGGAGCTCCGGGGGCCTCAGGGAGAGGCGCTGAGGTGGGCCTTGAGCGCGGCGATGGTCGAGGGCCCGATGCCGGGCACGTCGGCGATGCCGTCGATGCTGGTGAAGGGGCCGTGCTCGGCGCGCCAGGCGACGATGGCGGCGGCCTTCTTGGGGCCGATGCCCGGCACGCTCATCAGCTGCTCGGGGCCGGCGGCGTTGAGGGACCGCAGCAGCGCGCCCACCTCGGCGGGGGTCGAGGCGATGCCGGCGGGCGGGGACCCTGCGGACGGAGCCGACGGCGCCGACGGCGCTGCGGACGGAGGCGGCGCGCGGAAGGCCGAGGGCGGCGGCGGGCCCGGCGGGCGGGCGGGCGGCGCGCTGGCGGCGGCTGCCGTGGCCGGGCCGCTGTGGCCGGGCGCGCGGTGCTTGACGTCCAGCGCGGCGATCCCCTCGGCGACCGCGCCGGGCAGGACCGGCGGCGCCAGCACCCGGGCCCCGGCGGGCAGCCCGCTGGCCGGCGCGCGCTCGACCGCGACGGTGACGCGCTGGCCGTCCGATTCGAGCAGCAGCCGCCCGCTCTGGTCGGTGCGGAAGACCGTGGCGCCGGCCTTCTGCAGCCGGTCGAGGGTCAGGTCGGTGGGGTGCCCGTAGCGGTTGCCCTCGCCGACGCTGATCACGGCGATCTGCGGCTGCACCGCCTTCAAGAAGGCGTGGGTGGTCGCGTAGGCCGAGCCGTGGTGGGCGACCTTGAGCACCCCGCAGGGCTGCAGGCCGTGCTTGAGCAGGCGGTGCTCGGTCTCTTCTTCGGCGTCGCCGACGAACAAGAAGCAGTTCTTCCCGTGGGTGACCCGGGTGACGATGCTGTTCGAGTTCAGATCCGACCGCGTGTTGCGCAGCAGCGGGTCTTCGGGGGCCAAAAACTCGACCTTGACGCCGTCGTCGAGGTTGAAGACCTGGCCGCGCCGCCCGGGCTTGTAGGCCACGCCCTTGGTCTCGACCAGCTTCATCACCTCGTCGTAGGTGCCGGTCTCATGCGGCATGCCCTGGTCGAAGTAGAACCGGATGGGCAGCGCCTCGAGCACCTCGTCCATGCCGCCGATGTGGTCGGCGTGGTTGTGCGTGGCGATGACGAGGTCGAGGCCGGTCATGCCGCGGGCCTGCAGCATCGGCACCACGTCGCGCTTGCCGGTGCCGGCGTCGATGAGCACCGACTTGCCGGCGGGGGTGCGGATCAGGATGCTGTCGCCCTGCCCGACGTCGAGCAGCTCGACGGTGAGGGTGCCCGCCCGGGCGACGGCACCGAAGGAGCCGAGCAGGCTGAGGACAGCGAGGAGGAGGAGGGGGGCCAGCACGCGCACCTCGCGGTCCTCAATTCAGCGTCGAGAACCAGAGCGCGCGGTCTGTGTAGTTGTAGCTGGCCGCCCAGAGCTGCCCGCCGGCGCTGATGACCTCGTTGTGGAAGCCCAGCGCGCCCTGCTCGCCGGTCACGCGGTCGGACTGCCACAGCTCGGCGCTCTTGTAGGCCCGCCGCAGGTCGTTGTTGCGCCCGTCATGGTACAGGATCTGCGGCGCGCCGCTGTTCACGATGAGGGCGGTGTCGGCGCCGACCGTCTGGCCGTTGTCGACCACCTCGGCGACAAAGCCGCCGGGCGCGCCGCTGGCGTACTTCAGGTCTTCGTTGCCGATGTCGTGGTACGAGACGTGAATGACGCCATCGACGATCTGCAGGTCGGACCACGCGCCGACGTCGCCCTCGGCGTCGACGGTCTCGACGGTGTAGGCGCCAGCAGCGCCGGTCGCCAGCTTGAGATCACCGTTGGCCACGTCGTAGTAGCTGATGTACTCGACGCCGTTGAGGATGCGGATGCGGGGGAACTGGCCGACGTCGGCCACCGCGCCCTCGACGCCCTCGGGGGCGAGGCCCTCGTCGGCGACTGCGGCCGTGAAGGCGCTGCCGTTCCACCGGGCGACGCGCAGGTGCTTGCCCACGGCGTCGTAGTGGGCGATCACCGGGTTGCCGCCGCTGTCGAGCGCGATCGAGCTGAACAGGCCGCAGTCGGGCGTCGGGCCGGCGCAGGGGTCGGCGACGCCGTTGGTCCACAGCCCGGCCGCGTTGCGGCGCGCGTAGCGCAAGGTCTTGTTCTGGTTGTCGCGGTAGCTGATCCAGACCTCGTCGTTCGCGGCGATGGCGAGGCTGGTGTACTTGCCGCGGTCGCCCGGATCGAGGCCGTCGGCGTCGGGGTAGCCGTCGGGCTGCTCGTGGGTCCAGGCGACGGTGCCGTCGGCGTTGACGGTGCCCAGCGCAAAGCCGGCGGCCTTGGCGGTGGCGTCGTAGTACGCGAGGGCCGGCGAGCCGTCGCTCATCACGCCGGCGCTGAGCCAGAGGCCCCAGTCGTTCGTAAAGGGCGGCACCGGATCGGGCTGCACATCGTCGTCATCGTCGCCGGGCTCTTTGTCGACGATGTTGTTCTCGCTCTGGCAGGCCGCGCAGCCCTGCAGGGCCGGTGCGAGCAGCGCGGCGAGGGCGAGGGCCGAGGGGAGGCGGCCGCCGACGAAGAGGTGCCTGGGGGCGAGGGGAGCCATGAGGATCTCCGAGATGGGCGGCGCAGGGCGTGGGCGCGCAAGCCGGGGGGCGGGGCGCGCGGGTGGCCGCAGTATGCCACAGGTCGAGGCGGGCCGCGCACGGCGCGCGGCGGCCGGCCCTCCTGGCGGGGTGGTGCCGTCCCGGGGCCGGCGCGATATCCGACCGGCGGCGTGCGTCGGCGCAGCCGCCGGGCCCGGCGCGAAGGCCGGCGGGCGCTGCGGCGGCCCAGGCGCCCGACACCATCCGCTCCCGTAGCTCAGCAGGATAGAGCAGCAGTTTCCTAAACTGCAGGCCACAGGTTCGAATCCT
>JBJONS010000491.1:0-19156 GCA_046051725.1 Pseudomonadota bacterium
AGGACCTGTTCTCGGGCGCGCGACCGCTGGCCGCGGCCGATATCGTGCACCTCTCGGGCGGCTTCTCCTACGGCGACAACCTCGGCTCGGGCAAGGTGTTCGCGGTCCGCATGCGCCACGATGACCGCGGCGGGCAGGGCACCCTCGCCGCTGCGCTGCAGGCCTGGGTGGCCGGCGGCGGGCAGCTGGTCGGGGTCTGCAACGGCTTTCAGATCCTCGTCAAGGCTGGCCTGCTGCCCAACCTCGCCGGCGAACTGCGCCTCGAGGCCACGCTGGCCCCGAACTCCCCCGGCGGTTTTGTCGACCGCTGGGTGCGCTGCCGTCCGGCGCCGAGCCCGAGCCCGGCCTTTGACGGCCTGGACGTCATTGACCTGCCGATGCGGCACGGCGAGGGGCGGCTGCTGTTCGCTGACGACGAGACGGCCCTGGCCTGCGCGGGGCTCGTGCCCCTGCGCTATCACAGCGATCTCTCCGGCGCGCCCCTCAACCCGAACGGCAGCGCGGGGGGCGCGGCCGCGCTCACCGACCCCTCGGGGCGGATCTTGGGGCTGATGCCGCACCCCGAGGCCTTCCTCGACGCGGCGCTGCACCCCGACCGACAGCGCGCCCCCGGCTCGACCGCCGCGCCCTTCTTCTCCAACCTGGTGAACGCGGCCCGCGCCCTGCGCGAACGCCGCTGAGGAGCTCCCCATGCTGCAGCCCGTCCGTCGCGCCCTCCTCAGCGTCTGGGACAAAGAGGGGCTGCTGCCCCTCGCGCGGGCCCTCGCTGGCCATGGCGTCGAGCTCTTCTCGACCGGCGGCACCCGGGCGCTGCTCGAGGCCGACGGCCTGCCGGTGCGCGAGGTCGGCGAGCTGACCGGACGCCCCGAGGCCTTTGGCGGCCGCATGAAGACCCTCTCTTTTGAGGTCGCCAGCGCGCTGCTGTTCCACCGGACCCGCGACGCCGCCGAGGCCGAGGCCCTCGGGGTCTCTGCCATCGATCTGGTGGTGGTGAACCTCTACCCCTTCGAGCAGTACCGCGACAAGGGCCTCGATGACGCTGATCTCATCGAGTACATCGACATCGGCGGGCCGACGATGATCCGCGCCGCCGCCAAGAACTACGCCGCGGTGGCCGTGCTGACCGCGCCCGACCAGTACGCGGGCTTCATCGCCGAGCTCGACGCCCAGGGCGGACAGACCCGGCTCGAGACGCGCCGGGCGCTGATGGCCGCGGCCTTCCAGCGCACCAGCGCCTACGACACCGCCATCGCCGCCCACATGAACGGCGGGGCCAAGCCACTGCCCCGCCCCGTCGGGCCGCCGCGGCCGCTGCGCTACGGCGAGAACCCCCACCAGCGGGCGGCGCTGACCCCGCTCGGTGGCCCCGACCCCCTCGACCGGGTCATCGGCGGCAAAGAGCTGTCCTACAACAACCTGCTCGACGTCGAGGCCGCCCTGCACGCGATTGAGGGCCAGGGCGAGGATGGCGTCGCAGTCGCGGTGGTCAAGCACGGCAACCCCTGCGGGCTCGCGGTCGCGGCCACCGGGGCCGACGCGCTCGAGCTGGCCTGGGCCGGCGATCCGGTCTCGGCCTTCGGCTCGGTGATCAGCTTCTCTCGTGCCGTCGAGGCGGCTGACCTCGCGCCGCTGCACCTCGACGACAAGGCCCGCCGGCGCTTCGTCGAGGTCATCGTGGCGCCGGGCTTCTCGGCCGAGGCCCAGGCGCTGGCCGCCCACCACAAGACCCTGCGCTTGGTGCGCTGGTCGGTGGCTGAGCTGATGGCGACCCCCGACCGCCGCTTCGTGCTCGGGCAGCTGCTCGAGCAGGACCGCGACCTGCAGCTCGCCGAGGGCTGGGCCCACATGGCCGGCCCGGCGCGGGACCTCGACGAGGGCTTGGCGGCCTTTGGCGTGCGGGCCTGCCGCTCGGTCAAGAGCAACGCCATCGTCATCGTGCGGCGGACCGCCGAGGGCGCCCTGCAGCTGCTCGGCATGGGCGCCGGGCAGCCCAACCGCGTGCGCTCGGCCGAGATCGCGGTCGCCCGCGCCGCCGCCACCGCCCCAGGGGCGCTCGGTGACGGCTGTGCAATCTCGGACGCCTTCCTCCCCTTCCGCGATACTCTGGATGTGCTGGCCGAGGCCGGCGTGCAGGTGCTGATCCAGCCTGGGGGGTCTCTTCGGGACCCCGAGGTGGCCGCCGCCGCCGATGCGCGCGGCGTCACCCTCATCCGCACCGGCACCCGCCACTTCCGGCACTGAAGCCCCGGCCCAGCCGGCTCCTGTCCGCGCTGTGGCCCGCACACGAAGGACCTCTCCCGCAAACGGGGCAGCGCCGCGGCGCCGTGCCCCCCACCGCTGCGGTCCACACCACAGCGGAGGCCCCCGTCACCCACCGACCCTCGGAGCGTTGTCATGTCCGGCCTGTCGAACGTCAATACGCCCCAGCTCAAGCTCCTCCACCGCGGCAAGGTCCGCGACAGCTTTCGGGTCGATGATCGCACCCGCTTGATCGTGGTCACCGACCGCATCAGCGCCTTTGACCTCAAGATCGAGACGCCGATCCCCGGCAAGGGCGAGGTGCTCAACAAGCTCGCCGCCTTCTGGTTCCACCGCACCCGCGACATCGTGCCCAACCACCTGATCCGCACCGTGGGCACCCATGGCGCGCTGGTGCGCGAGGCCGCGCCGATCAAGGTCGAGGTCATCGTGCGTGGCTACATGGCCGGCAGCATGGCCCGCGGCTACAGCCAGGGCCTGCGGGTCTTCTCCGGCGTGACCGTGCCCGAGGGCCTGACCGAGAACGGCCGCCTGCCGCGTCCCATCGTCACGCCGACCACCAAAGAAGAGAGCGACCGCGAGATCACGCCGGACGCCATCGCCGCTGAGGGCCTGCTGTCCCGTGCTCACTATGACGAGCTGGAGCGGATCGCCCTTGCGCTCTTCCAGCGCGGCACCGAGGTGCTCGCCGAGCGGGGGCTGCTCCTCGCCGACACCAAGTATGAGTTCGGCTTCGTCGACGGCGAGATCGTCCTGATTGATGAGATCCACACGCCGGACTCGTCGCGCATCTGGGACGCCGAGCGCTACGCCCTCTCCCCCGCCGAGGTGCCCCCGCTCGACAAAGAGTTTGTCCGCACCCATATGCTGGCCGAGAAGCGCCGCACCGGCAGCTACCCGCGCACCTTGCCGCCCGAGATCGTCGAAGAGACCATCCGCCGCTACGCCACGCTGTACACGCGGGTCACCGGCGAGCGCCTGCACAGCCCCGCGGTGCCGGCCAACGATCTGCGCGACGCGCTGGTGGCCGAGGGGCTCATCAAGCCCGGCTTTGTGGCGATGGTCATGGGCTCGGCCAAGGACCGCGCCCACGCCGAGAAGCTGGTCGGGATGCTGCGCCCCTATGGCGTGCACACCGTGATGCGGGTCTGCTCGGCCCACAAGAACGGCGAGCGCATCCCCGAGCTGGTCGCGGCTTACGGCGAGACCCTCGAGCCGGGCGTGGTCATCGCCATCGCCGGCGAGTCCAACGGGCTCGGCGGCGCGCTGGCGGCCAACCTGCCCATCCCGGTCATCAACGCGCCCCCCTTCGCCGACCGCGCCGACATCGCGCTCAACGTCGCGTCCTCGCTGATGATGCCGTCCTCGACGCCGGCCTCGACCTGCATCCGCCCCGACAACGCCGCCCAGGCGGCGATCCGGGCGCTGAACGTGCCGGCGCTGCGGGTCCGCTTGTCGGCCGAGATCCGCGCGCTCAAGCAGAGCCTGCTCGAGGCCGACGACGAGCTGAGCGGTCTGTCGTCATGAGCGGCGCGCGGGCGTGGGCGCTGAGCCCGCTGGATGGTCGGTATGGCGAGCGGCTCGCGCCGCTCGGCGCCTACTTCTCTGAGCTGGCCTTGGTCCGGGCGCGGGTCCGGGTCGAGGTCGCCCACGCCCGCGCGCTCGACGCGCTCGGCCTCTTCGCCCCGCTGTCGCCCGACGAGGACCGCCGGCTGTGCGCGCTCGCCGAGGGCTTCGGCGAAGAGGCCTTCGCCGCGGTCAAGGCCATCGAGGCCGAGACCCGGCACGACGTCAAGGCGGTCGAGCTCTACTTGCGGGACGGCGCCGCTCTGCGCGAGCCCAACCGCCTGCACTTCGCCCTGACCTCAGAGGACGTGAACAACCTCGCGTACAGCACGCTGTTCTCGGCCTACATTCGCGAGCAGCAGCTGCCGGCCCTCGCCGCGGTGCTGCGGGCGCTCATCACCTGGGCCCGCGACACCGCCGGCGCGCCCTTCCCCTCGCGCACCCACGGCCAGCCGGCTACGCCGAGCACCTTCGGAAAAGAGCTGGCGGTCTATGTCGAGCGCCTCCGTCGCTGCCACCGCGCGCTCAGCGGGCTGCGGCTGGCCGGCAAGCTCAACGGCGCCACCGGCACCCACGGGGCGGCGGCGGCCGCGGCGCCGCATGTGGACTGGCGGGCCTACGAGAAGCGACTGGTGGAGGGCCTCGGCCTCGAGCTCAACCCCATCAGCACCCAGATCGAGGACCACGACAGCTGGGCGCGCTGGCTGCACGAGTCGAGGCTGCTGAGCAGCGTCCTCGTCGATCTCTGCCGGGATCTGTGGCTCTACATCAGCAACGGCTGGGTGGTGCAGCGGGCCCGGCCCGGCGAGGTGGGCAGCTCGACCATGCCCCACAAGGTCAACCCCATCCGTTTTGAGAACGCTGAGGGCAACCTTGAGCTGAGCAGCGCGCTGATGTCCTTCCTCGCCGAGAAGCTGACCCGCTCGCGCATGCAGCGGGATCTGTCCGACAGCACCGCCAGCCGCAATGTGGGCGTGGCCCTCTCGCACCTGAGCCTGGCGATGGACGAGGTCCGGGCCGGCCTCAGCGGGGTCTCTCTGGACGTCGGCGCGTGCGCGCGCGCCCTGGACGCCACGCCCGAGCTGCTGGCAGAGCCGATCATGACCGCGCTGCGCCTCGAGGGGCACCCGGACCCCTATGCTGCGCTCAAAGCGCTCACCCGCGGCCGGGCGGTGACGGCGGAGGAGATCGCGGCCTTCGTCGCGGCGGCGCCGATGCGTGAAGAGACCCGCCAGCGCCTCGCCGCCCTGCAGCCGACCGCCTACGTCGGGCTCGCGGAGCAGATCTGCGCCGACGTGCTGGACGCCGCCGAGCGGACCCTGGGGGACAGATGAGCGCTGCGGAGGGGGGCGCGCTGCGGGTCGCGGTGCTCGGCAAGGGCGCGCGGGAGGCTGGGCTGGCCCGGCGCATCGCTGAAGAGATCGGCGCTGACGCGGTGTTCGTCGTCCCGGGCAACGCCGGCACGCCAGGCAGCACCGGGCCGCTGGGAGAGGGCGCCGCGCTCGAGGCGGCGCTGCGCGCCCGTGGTGTGGGCTTGGTGGTCATCGGGCCCGAGGCCCTGCTGGCCGTCGGTCTGGCCGACACCCTGCGCGACGCGGGCTTCGAGGTGGTCGGCCCCGGCGCCCAGGGCGCCCTGCTCGAGGGCTCGAAGGCCTTCTGCAAGGCCTTCCTGCTGCGGCACCAGATCCCGACCGCCGCGGTGGTCGAGGTCCGCCGGCCCGAGGACGACGCCGCCGCCTTCGCCGCCTTCCCCGGCCCCTCAGTGGCCAAGTACGACGGCCTCGCCGAGGGCAAGGGCGTGGTGGTCTGCGACGATGCCGACCAGCTGCGGGCCGCGCTGGCCGACCTGCGCGCCCGCTTCGGTGCGAACGCCCACGTCCTCATCGAAGAGCGGCTCACCGGGCCCGAGCTGTCGGTCTTCCTGCTCGTCGCGGACGGCGCCTGGGTCGAGCTGCCCGAGGCCCGCGACCACAAGCGCCTGCTCGAGGGCGATCAGGGCCCCAACACCGGCGGCATGGGCGCCATCTCGCCGGTGCTCGCGCCCGATGACCCCCTGCGGGCCCGCATCCGCGCCGAGATCATCGCGCCGACGGTGCGCGGCCTCGCCGCCGATGGGCTGCCTTTCCGCGGCTTCTTGTTCATCGGGCTGATGTTGACGCCCGATGGCCCCAAGGTGCTCGAGTTCAACACCCGGCTCGGCGATCCCGAGGCGCAGGTGATCCTGCCGCGGGTCGAGGGCGCGCTGGTGCCCCTGCTCGCCGGCTGCGCCCGGGGTACCCTCCCCGTCGGGGCGGTGCACACCTCGTCCCGCCACGTCGCTGGGGTGGTGGTCGCCCGGGACGGGTATCCGGGGGCGGCGGTCGAGCCCGCGCCGATCCTCCCGACGGTTTCGGTGCGGGGCGCTCACCTCGTCGTCGGCAGCGCGACGGCCGACGCCGCGGGTGAGGTGCGCCTGCCTGGCGGGCGCGCGCTCACCGCGATCGGCGTGGCGGACAGCGCCGCAGCTGCACGCCACCGGGCCTACCGCCTCGCCGGCGCGGTCGTGGCCGGCGCGCCGCGGGCCTTCCAGCTGCGGCCCGACGTCGGGCGGCGGCCCCGGCTCGCCGTCTTCGCGAGCGGCGGCGGCAGCAACCTGCGGGCCATCGCGGCGGCCTGCGCGGGCGGCGCGCTGCAGGGCCTCGCCGAGATCGGCCTCGTGGTCAGTGATCGGCCGCGCTGCGGCGCGGCGGTGTGGGCGCGGGAGGGGCGCGTGCCCCTCTGGGCCGAGCGGCGCGCTCCCGGTGAGGGCGTGGCCTGGGAGGCGGCGGCCGCGGCGGCCGTCGAGGCCGCGGGCTGTGATCTCGTGGTCCTCGCCGGCTTCATGCGGGTGCTCGGTGCGCCCTTCGTCTCGCGTTTTGAGGGGCGGATCATCAACATCCACCCCGCAGACACCCGTGTCCACCAGGGGCTGGGCGGCTACGAGCAGGCCTGGGAGCGGCGCCTCGACGAGACGGTCATCACCGTTCACCTCGTCGACGCGGGCCTCGACACGGGGCCGATCCTCGCGCAGGCTCCCGTGGATCTGCGCGGCGCGTCCAGCCTCGACGAGGTCCGGGGCCGTGGGCTGGCGGTCGAGCACGCGCTCTATCCCCGGACCATTGAGCGGCTGCTCCGGTCGGGCAGCGTGGGGCCGCTGACCGTGGGTGAAGAGTGAGGGCGTCGACCCCCTGGGTGGTCGCGGGTCTGGGGCCGTCTTGGCCGCGGGCGCAGGGGGAGGCGCCGGCGGTGTGGGCGCGGGATCGGGCCGCCGCAGCGGCGGGGGAGGGCTGAGCATGTGCGGGATCTTGGGGTTGATCTCTCCGGCGCCGGTGGCGGAGCGCTTGGTCTATGGGCTCATCGGCCTTCAGCACCGTGGCCAGGACGCCGCGGGGGTCGTCACGTTCGACGGCCGCTTCCATGTGCGGAAGGGGCGGGGCTTGGTCGCCGAGGTCTTCCGCGATGACGCCGACCGGGTGGACCTGCTCGGGCGGGTTGGCCTGGGGCACACCCGCTACGCGACCCAGGGCAGCACGACCCTGCTCGACGCCCAGCCGCTGACCATGAACTACCCGTTCGGGCTCAGCATGATCCACAACGGCAACGTCACCAATTTCGAGGCGCTGCGGTCCGAGCTTCAGAACCGCCAGCACCGGGTGATCGAGACGAGCAACGATCTCGAGCTCATCCTCTACACCCTCGCGGAGGAGCTCGAGGCTGAGGCCGCCTCGACCCCCGGCGGCTTCCGCGCGCTGGGCCCCGAGGCGCTCTTCGCGGCGGTGCGCCGGCTGCGCGCGAAGGTCGAGGGAGCCTACGCGGTGCTCGTCGTCATCGCCGACAAGGGCCTGCTGGCCTTCCGCGACAGCTTTGGCATCCGTCCGCTGATGATGGCCAGCGGCCAGGCCGAGGGCGGTCCAGAGCACGCCTTTGCGTCTGAGACCTCGGTTTTTGACATGCTGGGCCTCGGGCCGGCGCGGGCGCTCGCGGCCGAAGAGATCGTGCTGGTTGACATGAACGGCAATGTGCACACCGACGGGGGCACACCGACCCCGGTCCGACCGCAGGCCTTCTGCAGCTTCGAGCACATCTACTTCGCCCGCGAAGACGCCACCTTCGGCGGCTGGCGGGTCGCGGCGGCGCGGACCCGCATGGGGCACCTGCTCGCCGATGCGGTCCGGGCCCGCGGCCTGCGCCCCGACGTCGTCATCGACGTGCCCTCGAGCGCCTACTTCGCGGCCTCGGGCCTGGCCGAGGGGCTCGGCGTGCCCTACCGGCGCGGGCTCGCCAAGAACAACCACGTGGGGCGCAGCTTCATCGTCCCCTCTGCCATCGACCGGGCCCGCGTGGTGCGCCAGAAGCTCAACCCCATCCCCGAGGTCATCGCCGGCCGCAAGGTCGCGGTGGTCGATGACTCGATCGTGCGCGGCACGACCTCCCGCCACATCATCCGCATCCTCCGCGAGGCGGGGGCGGAGGCGGTCTACATGGTCTCGGCGGCGCCGCCGCTCAAGCACCCCTGCCCCTACGGCATCGACATCGCCCGCCGGGCCGAGCTGGTGGCCGCCGAGCACAGCGTGGAAGAGGTTGAGGCCCAGCTCGGCGCCGATGCGTTGATCTACCCCGATCTCGCGGCGTTCAAGGCGCTGTTCGGCGGTGCGGGCCACTGCTTCGCCTGCTTCGACGGCGACTACCCGACCGCGGTGACCGAAGAGGTCCGCCGGTCGATCGAGCGCGAGCAGGTGGCCTCGGGGCGGGTCGGCTGAGCTTCGGGGCTCTGCAGGCCACCGCCCCGGGCATCAGAAGGCGTAGCGGGCCCGGGTGAAGATCTGGGTGCCGCCGGTGGCCGGGTCGCCGAACTTGGTCCACGGCTCGCCGATCATCACCACCGCGCCGCCCGACAGCGAGAAGCCGCTGGGGAAGGCGTGCTTGAGCTCAGGGTAGATGACCATCGAGCGCCCGGTGTCAGAGTCCCAGGCGAACCGGGTGCTGACCCGCTCGCCCGCCTCGGCGTCGTAGGTGCTCACCGTGATCGGCGTGAAGTCGAGGATGGTGAACACCCGCAAGGTGGTCTGCCGGAAGGTGAGATCTGTGCCGATGACGCCATAGTCGCCGATCTTGGGCCGCGTCCACTCTTTGACGCACTGCTCGCCTTGGTCCCGCGGGTCGGTGGTCAGGTTGAGCACGTTGCACACGAGCGGGTCGTCGTAGGTGAGCAGCTCGGCTTGGCGCTGGGTGGCCCCGCCGCCGCCCGAGGCCCAGTCGCCCGCGCCGAACTCGTCGGGCATGCCGTGCACCCACTGGGCGTTGACGTACACGTGCTTGCCGAAGGTGTAGTCCAGGCCGGCGGTCCACTTCCAGAAGCTGTCGGTGGCCAGCACCTCGGGCCGCCCGCCGCCCTCGAGCTGGTAGTCGTACTCCCCCGCGGCCTGGGTCGTGATGCCCAGCGCGAGCTCGTCGTTCGTCACGCTCATCGTCTGGCGCTCGGGGTTGATGCGGGCCAGCTCGAGGCGGTAGCCGATGGACTTCGCCCGCTGGAGCGCCCAGCCCAGCGGGTTCACTTCTCCCGCCGCGTTGAAGCCCCAGACCTGCATCTCGGGGTAGCCGACCGAGGCGATCGTCTGCAGCAGCCCCTTGATGCAGTCCTCGTCGTCGCCGGGGTTGCACTGGTCGCCTGGCGCGGCGGTGCTGTGGTTGTTCGTCGCGACCGGGAAGTCGAAGCGGCCTTTGTAGTAGCTCAGGGCGAGGTCGTGCAGCCCCAGCGTGCCGGCGATCCGCCCGCTCCACTGCATGTTCTCGAAGGTGTTGTCGGGCAGCTGCGGAGAGACCCCGCTGACCACGGTGGGCCACGAGAGGGCGAATTCCTCGAGCAGCGCGTTGCTCGCGTAGAGCTCGCGCCGCAGCGCGGCGTCGTCGACCGGGATGCGGTCGGTCAAGCCCAGCGCGATGCGGCCGGTCTGCGGCAGCAAGGCGGGCTTGAAGACCGGCACCACCACCGCGGACAGGCTCAGGTTTGGGATCGGCGTGTAGTCGAGCCGGGCCATGACGTTGCCGAGCTGATCACCGAACAGCAGAGGATCTTCGAGGTCGTCGGCGTTGAGGTTGTTGGTCGGGTTGAATTGGTCGCCGACCCCCCACTGGATCTTCTGCTGGCCGACCCGCATGTCGAGGCCGCGCAGGCCGCCGAGGTCCCAGGCCTCGGCGTAGGCGTTGTGCACCTCGAAGCGGAAGGGATCGATCTTCTCGCGGCGGCTGAGCGCGGTGGTGCTGTCGAGGGTGTCGGGGAAGCCCATCATCACGAAGTCGGCGTCCCAGAAGAAGCGCGCGCCGTCGGTCTTGGCGCCGATCTTGGTGTTGATGAGGTTCTGGTTGCGGATGAACCCGGGCTCTTGGGTCAGCGGCGCGTACCACTCGCCGACGTCGATCGTGTCAATGCCGTAGCGCACGTCGGTCTGCAGCGCGCCGGCGAAGGTCCAGCGCACCTCTTGGGCGGCGGCGGGGGCGGACAGGGCCGCCGCGAGCAGCAAGCTCAGCATCGCTCACCGCCCCTGCTGCAGCGCGCGCTGGCTGAAGCGGTCGTCGGGCAGGCCGGCGTTGAGCTTCTCCATCTTCTGGATGAGGATGGTGTAGGCGTCTTTGCGCGTGTGGTCGGTCATCTTGAAGTGGCCGGGCTGGCAGACATCGCCCTGGCAGAAGTACTCGCTGCGCAGCTCGGTCTTGAGGTGGGTGCCCTTGGCGTCGTAGTAGCGGATGGCGCTCGGCAGCGTGTTCGCCTTGGCAACGTCGATCTCGAGGCGGGCGTAGGCGGTCTCTTCGCCCGGCTTGGGGGTCAGCGACAGGGTCCACCCCGCGTCGGTCTCGGCCTTGAGCTCGGCCTGCCACGCCTCGCCGAAGCGGGTCGTGCTCATGTCGGCGTCGGCGAACATGGTGCCCATGAAGCCCTGGCTCTGCACGTGGCTCGCGACCCGCCGCACCTTGTTGTAGGCCGGCAGGTAGACGTACATCTGGCGGCGGTCGAGCACGAGCACCCGGGTGCCCTTCATGTCGCCGGGGGCATGGAATTCGACCATGCGCTTGGGGCCCTTGGTCTCGAGGGTGAACTCCATCTTGAGGGGGGCCTGTCCGGGGATCACCGTCTCGGCCGACATGCGCGACGAGGTGTCTTTGGCGCGGTTGAGCGCCTCGTCCACCTTGGCGAGCACGGGGTCGCCGCTGCCCGCCCACGCGAGGCCGGGCAGCAGGCTCAGGCCGAGGACGAGGGCGCGGAGGGGGCGCAGGGCGGCGTTCATGGGGACACCTCGGGGGAGACAGGGGAGGAGGGGAGGGGAGCGGGCGGCGCGGAGAGCCCAGGAGGATCGGCGGGATCTTCGCGATCGGCGGTCGGGTCGTAGCGGCGCCTGCGGGCCAGGGCAGGCACGACCGCCAGCGTGCAACCCGCCGAGATCAACATCGCGGCCGCGGTCAGGCCGCCCACGTTCTTGAGCGGCCGGGCGTCGCCGAGGGTCAGCACGAAGAAGCCGACCGCCACGGCGAGCGCGTTGGTCCAGATGGCCGAGCCGGTGCGCGCGAAGGCCCGACCGGCGGCGTGCTCGAGGGGCTCGCCCTCGTCGGCCGACCACGAGGCCAGCAGGTGCACCGCGAAGTCGACCCCGGCCCCGATGACGATGCTGGCCAACATCGAGGTCCCGATGTCGAGGCGAACGTGCAGCAGGGCCATCCCACCGTAGACCAGCGCGAGGCTCAGCGCGGTGGGGGCGAGGGCCAGCAGGCCCGCCCGCAGCGAGCGCAGGCGGACCGCCAGCACGATGATCACCGTGCCCAGCGCCATGCCGAGGCTGCGGACCTGGTTCTCGCGGGTCGAGGCGCTCAAGCCCCGGTGCAGCAGGGGGGTGCCGCTGACCGCCCAGGTCAGCGCCCCGGGCCCGGCGGCGTCGGGCACCGCGACCGCGTCGAGCTCCCGCTCGAGGAGGGCGGCGCCCACGAGCAGGTTCAGCCGCTCGCCGGCCGGGCTGTCGGCGGCCGGCGCCCCGTCCAGCTGCAGGCCGTCGAGCAGGGCTTGGGCCCGGGTGGCGGTCACGGTGTCGCGCCGCGCCTCGTCCATCGGCACCTCGACGGCCCAGGACAGGTCGGCGACGCGCGGGTCATCGGGCGTGACGGCCAGGGCTTCGGCGATGGCGTCAGCGCGGTCGCCCTCGGTGTGTCCTCCCGGCAGGTGGAGCAAGGCCTGGGCCACCAGCGCGGCCTGCTGGGGGGCCAGCGGGGCGGGCCCCTCGGCGCCGGTCAGCCAGCGGGCGAGGCGGTGGGCGATCGCGTCGGCGGCGGGCGCGGGCGCGGGCTGGTCGAGCAGCGCGCGCAGCGCCTCGGGGCTGGCCCCCCCGAGGGGCCGCAGGATGGCCCGCAGGCGGTCGATCACGAGCGCGTCGCGGCGCTGCGCGGCCTCGGGGTCGGTCGAGGGGTCGGCGACCCGCCAGCGGGCCAGGGCCTGCTGCGCCACCAGCGCCTCGATCTGGGCGAGGGTGGCCTCAGTCGCGTCAATGTCGGCGGTGTTGAGCCGCACATGGATGAGCGCCCGGCCGAGCGCGGGGTCGACCAGCTGGCGGACCGCGGGATTGCCCGTAAGCAGGCCATAGAGCTGGCCCGCCTTGGCCGCGCTGTCGGGCAGGCGGGGCTGGCCCTCCATCGCCTCGCTCAGCGAGGCCACCACGTCGCCGATGTGCTGCACGCGGTGCACGCCGGGGATGAGGCCGAGCTGGTCGCCGAGCTGCTGGGCGGCCCGCAAGACGACCGGATCGCGCAGATCGCCGGTCAGCTCGATCTGCACGAAGGTCGAGCCGCCGAAGGCCCGCCGCATGAAGGCGTCGGCCGCCGCCGGCAGGCTGTCGGCGTCGTAGAAGGCGGCTTGGTCGAGCCGGTCGTCGACCCGAGCGGCGTTGACCGCCCCGAGGACCGCGAGCGGCGCCAGCGCGGCGAGCACGAGGCCGCGCCGCCGGCTGAGCAGCAGGCCGAGGCGGGCGAAGGCCGCGCCCACCGCGCCGGCGCCCACCGGCCGCGGCTTGAGGCGCAGCAGCGTGATCACCGCGGGGACGAAGCTCACCGCGAGGGCGAGGGCGACGCAGATGCCCAGCGCCGAGAACAGGCCAAACTGCCGGAGCGGCGCTTGGTCCATCATCACGAAGCTGCCGAGGCCGAGCGCGGTGGTGAGCCCGGCGGTGATGACCACCGGGCCGGTGTGCTCGACCGTGCGGCGCACCGCCTGCTCGAGCGGCAAGGCCGAGGCGTAGACCGAGTAGCGCGCCAGCACATGGATGCCGTAGGCGCTGCCCACCGCGAACAAGATCACGGGCATGGCGCTGAGCACGACGTTGACTGGGGTGTCGGTCAGCACCATCGCGGCCTGCACCACCGCGATGCCCCCCCCGGCCGAGAACAGCCCGAGCACGACGCTGCGCAGGTCGCGGAAGGCGATCAGCAGCACGGCGATGATCGCGGCGACCGCCCAGGGGGTCAGGCGGCGCATGTCGGCCTGGGTGACCTCGTAGATCCAGGCCGAGACGAAGGGCGCGCCGGTGAAGTGCAGCCGGTGGTCGGGGAAGGCGAGCCGCGCCTCGTTGGCGATCTGGTCGGCGATCTGGCGCTGGTCGCTGCCAAAAGAGGGGAAGGCGTAGAGCGCCAGCGCCGCCCCGTCGGCTGCGACCACGGTGCCGACCACGTGCTCGCGGGTCGAGACGGTGCTGCGCAGCGCGGCCAGCGCCGCATCGTCGGTGGGCAGGCCGTCGACCAGCTTGGCGGTGCGGATGCCGCCCATCGGGTCGGGCGCGAAGTCGTCGACGTTGGTCAGGCTCAGCACGTGGTCGAGCCCGCCCATGCGGTCGAGGGCCTCGGTCAGGGCCGCCATGCGCTGCAGGTCGTCGACCCCGTAGGGGCCGTCGAGCTCGACCCCGATGATCGCCACCTCGAGGCCGCCGAAGCGCTCGTTGATCTCGCGGAAGCGGGCGATGTCGGGGTTGTCTTTGGGGAGGAAGGCCAGCAGGTCGTCTTCGTGGCGGACGCCGGCGCCGATCCACCCCGCGATGGCGGTGCACAGCAGCACAAGGGCCACGAGCAGCGCGGCGCCGCGGCGATCAGTGACCAAGCGCGCGAGGGCGTGCATGCGGCTCCGGGGGAGGTCGGGCGCGGGGCTTAGCCCGGCCTGCGCAGGGTGGCACCCCCCCTCCCTGCCTTTCCGCGGTCACTTCCTGTCCGATGCGCGGGCTTGTGGCCGCCGAGGGCCCCGCGCAGGGCGGTCAGCTCGGCCGCCGACAGGGTCCGGGCCTCGCCGGGGGCGAGGTCGCCGAGCGACAGGGGGCCCACCGCGAAGCGGATGAGGCGCAGGGTCGGGTGGCCGACCGCCGCGGTCATGCGCCGCACCTGCCGGTTCTTGCCCTCGGTGAGGTGCAGCGCGAGCCAGGTGTCGGGGATCTGCGCCCGGACCCGGATGGGCGGGTCGCGGGGCCACACGGGGGGCGCGTCGATGATCTGGCAGCGGGCCGGCGCGGTCAGCGACCCGTCGAGCGGCACGCCTGCGGCGAGCTGTGCACAGACGGCAGGGGTCGGCGCGCCCTCGACCTGGGCCCAGTAGCCCTTCTCTTTGCCGCGGGTCGGGTGGCTCAGCGCGTGCTGCAGCGGTCCGTCGTCGGTGAGCACCACGAGGCCCTCGCTGTCGCGGTCGAGCCGCCCGCAGGGGTAGACCCCCGGGGTCCGCACGAAGTCGGCGAGGGTCGCGCGCCCCTCGCCGTCGGTGAACTGGCAGAGGACGTCATAGGGCTTGTTGAGCAGCACCACCCGGGTCATGGGCGCTCAGCAGCCGCAGTCGCAGAAGGGCTGGTCGAGGCGCAGCTCGTCGGGGCCGCCGACCAGCCGCTCGCTGCCGGTCAGCTCGTCGCGCAGGTGCAGCTCGAGCGGCGCGCCGGGGCCGGCCTGGACGAGGCCGAGCACGGCGGCGAAGGTGGTCTGCACCGCGGGGCCGCGGGCCCGGTCGTCGGGGCCGAGCACCCCGGTCCACACCTCGAGCAGGTCCTCGCCGCCGCAGACGGCAAAACCGTCATTGGTCCAGAGCTTGACGCTGACCAACCGCAGGCGCTCACCCCCCAGCTCGACCGGGGTCACGGTCCACTCTTGCTTGAGGGCCGCCCCCTGCTGCTGGGCGTGCGTCGCGCCGCGCGCGAGGGCCTCGGCGAGGGCGGGCCAGGGGGGAGGGCGCAGGGCCAGCGGCTCTTTGGGCGGGCGCGGCGCCCCCCGAGAGACCGCGGCGCGGGATCCTGTGCGCAGATCCACGAGGTCAGCGTCACAGTCGACGGTCGCGTACACCGCAGGCGTGCCGCAGGACGGCGCGCTGTGGTCCCCCTCTTGCACCCATCCGAAGTGGGGCGTGCCCACCACCCCCACCGAGAAGCCTGTGACGGTGCACACGACCGGACCCGCGTCGTGATCGATGCCCGGGAGGCGCTGACCGACGGTCCAGCGGCCGAGCGTGCGGTGGGGCAGGGGCGCGGACCAGGCGTCCAGCTCGGCGCGCATCGCCTTGACCTTCGGCGCGCCGGCCAGGGCCTGCGCTTCGACCGCCGGATCGAGCGGGAGACGGAAGCCCGGCGCCGCCCGCAGCAGCACCTGCTCGCTGCGGGCCGGAGGCGCCCGCATGGCCGCGCAGGCGCCGGCCAGCTCGGGGCGCGGGCCGAGGTAGGCGCCGGCCGGCTTCAGCGCCACGTCCACCCCCGCCGCTTTGAGGCGCGCGTGCAGCGCCAGGGCCTGCTTCTTGTCCGAGAAGGCGCCAGCGACGATGATCTCGTAGCAGGGCATCAGGTTCTTGAAGCTGCTGCTGTCGAGCCGCTCGAGGGTCACCCCCGGGGTGCGGCCCGCTGTCGGTAGCCCGGCGGGCGCGACGCCCTGGTCCAGGCTCGCGTTGAGGATCACCAGCACCTTGTCGGCGTAGGCGGCCGGTCGGGCCGCCGTCGGCGCGAGCTCGGCCGCCGGCGCGGGGGCGGCCACGCCCAGGGTGAGGGCGAGCAGCAGGGCGCGCTCAGCCCTCGCCACAGACGAGCTCCTCGACCAGCAGGGCGTCGATCAGGTGGTAGTTGGTCACCGAGCCGGTCGCGGCGGTGAAGCCGATGTAGGCGGGGAAGGTCGACAGGCCCGGCACGTCCTGATCGATGTACACCACGCCATCGACGCTGATCGTGAAGCGCGCGCCGACGACCCGGACGCTCATCTGGTGCCAGGCGCCGTCCTCCATCTCGGGCAGGGTCGCCCAGGCGACCGGCCCGTTGACGTTGCCGTCCAGGTGCAGCGAGAGGTGGTCTTCCTCGGTCGGATCGGCGTGCTCGCTGTTGTACCAGGTGTCGACCTCGATGGACCACCCCGGCAGGCCGCCGTAGCCGATGCCCCCGCCGGTGTTGCCGACGAAGCTGGTGGCGCGGCTGGAGTCGAGGGCCGTGACCGACATGCCGTCCGCGCCGGTGCCGCCCGAGACGAAGAAGCCGAAGTCGACGCTGATGTTGTCGGAGGACACCGCCGCGCTGGTCTGAAACGCGGTGCCCGCTTGGGTGGTGAACGGCGCGGTGAGCTCGACCCAGCCGTTGAGGGCGTCCCAGCCGGCGGTCCCGTTGAAGGTCCAGCTGGTCAGGTCGAGGTTCTCGGACACGTAGCCGGCGTTTTGGCAGGCGCTGACGGTGGCCGTGGCGGTCTGCTCACAGGCGTCGGTCACCGTCACCGTGAAGGTGTGCGGGCCCGGGGTCTGGAGCGCGGCGTCCCAGGGCTGGGTGGCGGTGCCCGCGGCATCGACCGTTCCGCCGGAGAGCAGGCCGTCGACGTCGCTCTCCCACCGCACCACGAGGTCGGTCGGCGCGGTGCGGTCGTCAGTGACCTGGGCGATGAGGCCGCCGATGGCGTCCACCGCCAGGATCTGGCCGGCGGTCGGGCTCAGCAGGGTGACCGTGGGGGGCAGGTCCTCGGGCGCGGACAGCGGCACGCGGATGAGCGCCTCGTCTGCGTCATCGCTCTCGACGAGCAGCGCGCCGTCACCCGGTCCGCCGACCACGCGCAGGGTCAGGGCCTCTCCCGCGGCGAGCGTGAGCGGGAGCGCCGGCGGGGCGTCGAGGGCCCAGGCCCCGCCCTCGACCTGTAGGTCCTGGACGGTCAGGGGGGCGTCACCCACGTTCTCGACGACCACGTCGGCGCTCTGGACGCCGGTGCAGCTCGGGCCCAGGGCGAGCTGCTCGGGGCTGACCTGCACCTCGGGGGCGCCCTCGGCCGGCGTGACCGGGTCGGGGCCGGTGTCTTGGTCTTCGGCGCCCGGCTCTGGATCTTTGTCGCCGTGGAAGCCGTAGTCAGAGCAGGCGCCGAGCAGCGCGGGGAGCAGGGCGAGCGCGGCGGTGGGGACGAACGGGCGCATCGGGGCCTCCAGGCGGAGCATGGCCCAGCGTAGCGCAGTTTCGCGCCCGCGGCGGGCCCCCGCGGGCCGCTCAGCCGCCGGCGCCGTCCGGGGCTTCTCTCGTCGCGTCCTTGTCGGTCTTGCCCTCTGGCGCGTCATCTTCGGCGGGACCCAAGCGGGGCCCATCCTCGGGCGGCGGCTTGGGCTTCGGCGGGGCCTTGGGGGCCCAGCCGGCGGGCTCCGCCGGGGTCGCCGGCTTGGGCTGCGGTTTGGGCGGCGGAGGCGGCGCGAGGCGCACCGGGCCCTCGTCGCTGCGGCCGTCCTGGGTGGTGGCGGGCGGCTTCCCAGGGGTTTGGGCCGGGACCGGCGCTGCGGGCGGCGCTGCGGCGGGCGGCGACGGCCGGGGCCCGAAGCCGATGGGGCCCGGGATCCGCGCCACCGCACCGGCCGACTGGCCGTGGGCGCCCAGCGCCGACCGGATCGCGTCGCCGCCGTGCAGCAGCCGCAGCTGCTGGCCGGTGGGCGAGAACAGCGCGGCGACCGGCAGCTCGTCGGCCTCCCAGGCGGCCCGCAAGGCCTCACCCGGGCCGCCGGCGGCGCCGAGATCGACGACCACGACATGCAGCGCGGGGTCCCGCTCGACCGCGGCCTGCAGGGCGAGGTCCAGCACCTTGCAGCTGGTGCAGCGCGGGTCCTCGAGCACGACGAAGGTCGGGCTCCCCGGCTGCTGAAGGTCGGGCAGGAAGCTCGCGGCCGACCACGCGAAGCGGCGCAAGCGGGCGGAGGCGGGCGCGGGCGGGGCCTCGCTCGGCGGAGGCGCGGCGGGCTCAACGGGGAGGGTCGGGGCCAGCATGCTCGGCGGAGGTGAGGCGCCCACGTTCTCGCGGCCCCGCGGCGCCCGCGGCGCGGCGCAGGCGGAGAGGAGCGCGCACAGCACGGTGATCTGCACCGTCACGTGGTGAGATCTGCAGGGGTGGACCGGCCTCATGGGGTCCACCGCAGGGTCCGGCGGGGGCTGAACGGGCCCTCGAGCTCCAGCGGCTCTCCCCGCAGGGGGCGCAGCACCACGCGGTCGATCTCGGTGACCTCGCCGAGGCCGATGTGCGCCGCGCTGGGGCCCGCGGCGCCCACGCCGCGCTCCCGTCGGGTCACGGCGGTCCAGCTCCCTGCAGCGGTCTCAACGGTCACGGTGGTGTGGGGCGGCGCCTCTACCCGCAGCCAGGCGGCCGCGGTGCACCCCGTCGACAGGTACAGGCGGAGCGGGTCGTCGACGTCGGCCACCAGCAGCTCCTGGACGCCGTCCCCGTTGAGGTCCTCGGCGAGCACGGCCCGGTGGCTCCCGGTCTCGGCGAGCCCGAGGGCGGCCCCCACCGCGAGGAAGCGCCCGTCCTCTTGCTGCTGCAGCAGGTCGATCGGGGCGTCATAGGCCGGCAGCGACAGCCCACCGCTGCCCGGCGGGTGGTAGAGGTCGCCCTCGCTCGCCAGCAGATCGAGCCGGCCGTCGTTGTCGAAGTCGAGGAAGGTCGCCGCCCAGACCATCGGGTTGGTTCGGGGGTCCCGTGCGGCCAGGGGGTCCGCGCCCAGCGGGGCCGAGAAGTCGACGCAGCCGCCGGAGTCCTCGCGCCGCAGCAGCAGCGAGTCCAGCGTCCCGCCCACGAAGATGTCCTCGTCGCCGTCGCGGTCGTAGTCCCCAAAGGTGTGGGCCATCCCCGCGAAGGTCGGCAGGCAGCCGGTCGCGGGCACGCTCGAGAAGGCGCCGTCGTCGGCGCGGTAGAGGCGGCTGCCGCCGAAGAAGGCCCCCATGTCGTTGGTGAGGTAGACGTCGAGGTCCCCATCCCCGTCCCAGTCGACCAGGCTGGCTTGGGCCGCGTTTCCGGTCCCGTCGTCACCCTCGATGGGCTCGGTGCGGAAGCC
>JBJONS010000492.1:0-4672 GCA_046051725.1 Pseudomonadota bacterium
GCGGTCGGCGCGGCGCCCTCCGCTGGACCTGCGCGGGGCGCACCTGCCCTCCGCCCTCCACCCGCCATAGGCGGCCGGGACCTGGAGGTCCCCCTGCCCGCCGCCGCGCCGCCCGCCGCCGCCGCGGCCCCCGCGCCCGGGGGCGCGCTCCCCTGCGCCCGCACGCGCCGGCGCACCCACCTTGCCCTGATTGCCCTCTGTGGCGTCATCCTCGCGCTGCCGGCCCTGGCCGCCCGGGCACCGCGCCCGGCCCGCCACGAGCGGCTGGTCGAGGACGCCGAGGCCATCGCCCGGGCCACCGCCCGCAGCCAGAACCGCTGGGCGGCCAGCGTCCGCAGCCCGCGCTGCCGCCCCGGGGCCGACGCCGCGGTCGCCTTTGAGGCCGCCCGGGCCCGGGCCCTGCTCGCCGCGCTGGGCCCGGCGCTCGACAAGGCCGCCGCCGCGCGGGGCCTGCCCGCCGACGCCGCCCCCCGCCTCCAGGCGCTGGGCGCCCAGCTCCGCACCGCGCGCAGCTTCGCCGCCGAGCGCATCGAGCCCTGGGCCCGCCCCTGCCCGACCCGGCTGAGCGCGGCCCCGGGCCTCGGCCCGCCCGAGCCGGGCGTCGACCACGAGCTCGACGCTGCGGGCCTGCCCGTCGATGACGTGGCGATCATCGCGCTCGACGGCGTGATCTGCCCCGGCGAGCTGCCCGGCCAAGGCCAAGTGCTGGTGGTGCGCGGCGGGGCCTGCGTGCAGGCGCCCGAGCCCTGCCGCTGCGCGCCGGCGCCGGTCCGCCCGGGCGAGGTGCTCTCGTGGCGCCGCCGCTGAGCCCGCCGCCCCCGAACTTCGCCCTGCGGCGCGCGGTCGCCCTGCTGGTGCTCGGCGCGCTGGTCTTCGGCGCGCTCGAGCTGAGCTGGCGCCTCTACGCGCCCCGCCTCGACCCGGCGCTGGCCGCCCTGCGCGCCCACCGCCCGGCCCAGCAGGTGGTCTTGCTCGACCGGCACGGCGAGCCCTTCGACCAGATCAGCGACGAGCGGCGGATCTGGCGCCCGCTCTCGGCCATCCCTGAGGTGATGGTCGACGCGGTGCTCGCCGCCGAGGACCGCCGCTTCTGGCGGCACAAGGGCATCGATCTCACCGCCATCCTGCGCGCGGCCCGGGCGAACCTGCGGGCCGGCGCGGTGGTGCAGGGCGGCTCGACCATCAGCCAGCAGCTGATCAAGAACCTCGTCGTGGGGGGTGATCGCACGCTGTGGCGCAAGGCCGAAGAGGCGCTGCTGGCCCTGCGCCTCGGCGACCACTTCACCAAAGAGCAGCAGCTCGAGCTCTACCTGAACCTCGTGTACCTCGGCGGGGGAAACCACGGGATTGAGGCCGCCAGCCGCGACTGGTTCGGCCACCCCGCCGACACGCTGAGCCTCGGCGAGGCCGCGCTGATCGCCGGGCTGATCCGCGCGCCGAGCCGCGACGACCCGCGGTCCGCCCCCGACCGCGCCCGCGTCGCCCGCGACCGCGTGCTGTTCGCGATGCGCGACGCCGGCCTCGCCGACGCCGACGAGGTCGACCGGGCCGCGAACGACCCGCTGCAGCTCGCGCCGCTGCAGGCCGAGCTGCAGAGCCCGCACGTGGCCTACCAGACCGCGGCGCGGGCCGAGCTGCTGCGCCTCTACGACGGCGCGCTGCCCTGGTCTGAGGCGCTGGTGGTCCGCACCGCGCTGGACCCGGCGCTCCAGGCGGCCGCCGAGGCCGCGGTCGAGGCCGCCGCCCGGGCGGTGGAGCGTCGGAATGGCGTACTGGCGGTCATCTTCGACATCAACCCAGAGGAGCTGGCCCGCCGCAGCGCCCGGGCCGGCGTGCCGGTGCGCCAGGGCGCCTGTTTTGAGGCCCGGGTCGAGGGCGGGCGCCGCGGGCCCCGCCTGGTCGCCGGCGACTGGAGCGGCCAGCTCGGCCCGGCCGATCTGCGCCTCCGCGCGCGCCCGCGGGCCGACGGCCGCGCCGGGACCGTCGACGACGAGCTCCAGCGCGCCGCGCGGGTCGGCGGCCTCGTGCCCGTCTGCCTCGACGCCCAGCTGCGGCCCCGCCTTGACCGCCGCCCCTGGGTGCAGGGGGCCGCCGTGGTGATCGAGGTGAGCACGGGGGCGGTGCGCGCGGCCACCGCCGGCCGCGGCCACACCCTGATGGGCTTTCACCGCGGCACCCAAGCCCGGCGCCAGCCCGGCAGCGCGTTCAAGCCCTTCGTCTACGCCGCCGCCCTCGAGGCGGGCCTGACCCAGCTCGACCCGGTGGTCGACGGTCCGCTGCGCGTGCCCGGCCCGCCGGGAAAACCCGACTGGCAGCCGCGGAATTTCTCCCCCGGCTTCTCGGGCACCGTGCCCCTGCGGGTCGCGCTGGCCCGCTCGCTCAACACCCCCGCCGTGCGCCTGACCCAGCGGGTCGGCCCAGAGAAGGTCATCGAGGTCGCCCGCGATCTTGGCGTGCAGAGCCCGCTGCGCGCCGATCTGGCCCTGAGCCTCGGGGCCAGCGAGCTCACCGTGCTCGAGCTCGCCGCTGCCGGGGCCAACCTCGCCCGCTTGGGTCGCGTGCGCGCGCCGGTCTTCATCGAGCAGCTCGAGCACCGCGGCCGCTGCTGCGCCCAGCCCGGCGACCCGCTGCCCGGCCACCCCGCCGGGACCGCCGCCCCGGGCCTGCCCGGCGCGCCCGGCCCGCGGGTGGTCCAGGGCGCCACCGCCCGCCAGGTGCTCGAGATGATGCAGCGGGCGGTGAGCGCCGGCACCGCCACCGCCGCGCGCCGGCCCGGTGAGGTGCTCGCCGCCAAGACCGGCACGACCAGCGACTTCCTCGACGCGTGGTTCCTGGCGATCCGCCCCGATCATGTCGTCGCGGTGTGGATCGGCGCCGACGATCACCTGCCGCTGGGCCCCGACGAGACCGGCGCCGAGGCCGCGCTGCCGGCCGCCCGGGCCATCCTCGACCAGATCCCGGCCCCGCCCGGCGACTTTGGCGTGCCTGACGACGTGGTGCTCATCCCCGAGGGCGGCTGGACGCTGAGCCTGCCCCGCGGCACCCCCGACGCCCTGCGCCGCCTGCGCCAGGCCCGGCCCGTCGCCCCGCCGCCGCCCGCCGCGGGGGTCGAGGGCGCGGAGAGCGCCGCAGGAGCGGAGGGAGCGCCGCCCTCCACCTCAGGCGAAGATGTCCCGCTGGACGATGCTCCCATCGAAGAGCAGCCCGCGCCCGCGTCGCCCGAGGCTACCCTCTCCCCATGAAGATCCTCCGTGACCGCACCGCCCTCATCACCGGCGCCGCCTCGGGCATCGGCCGCGCGACGGCCATCGCCCTGGCCGCCGAGGGCTGCCGCCTCGCCCTGGTCGACCGGGACGCCGCCGGCCTCGCGTCCCTGGCCGAGGCCCTGGCGATGGGCCCGCGGCTCACCGTGCACGTGGTCGACGTCGCCGACCGGGCCGCGCACCTGCGCCTGCGCGACGAGGTGCTCGCCGCCCACGACGAGCTGCACCTGCTCATCAACAACGCCGGCGTCACCGTCGCCAAGGCGTTCATCGACCACAGCCCCGAGGACTTCGCCTGGGTGATGGACGTGAACCTCTGGGGCGTGGTCTGGGGCTGCCACACCTGGCTGCCGCACATGCTCAAGAACAGCGTCGGTGAAGCCCACATCGTCAACATCAGCAGCATCTTCGGCGTCATCGGCGTGCCGAGCCAGACCAGCTACTGCGCGAGCAAGTTCGCCGTGCGCGGCTTCTCTGAGGCGCTGGCCGAAGAGCTGCGCGGCACCCCGGTGAAGCTGACCGTGGTGCACCCCGGCGGCGTGCGCACCGGGATCATGAGCGGGGCCCGGGCCGACGACGCTGACCTGCAGCAGCGCCTCGTGCGCTTCTTCGACCGCAAGACCCTGGCGCCCGAGGCGGCGGCCGCCCAGCTCATCGCGGGCATCAAGGCCGACAAAGACCGCGTGCTCATCACCCGCGAGGCCCATGCCTTCGACCTGCTCAAGCGCCTGCTGCCGGTCGAGGGCAACCGCATCGCCGTGCGGGCCCTGGTGCGCGCGATGGGCATGGGCCAGGCGCTCGACGCCGCCCGACAGCGGGCGCTGCAGCGCTGAGCCGGCGACGCGGCCGGAGGCGCTGCAGCGGCCCCGCACCTCCACGCACCTCCGCGAACCTCCGCGAACCGACCCGCGCCGCCGGCGGCTCCGGCGGAAGCTGACTGAGGATCTCGCCCTGGTGGGCGTGCTCGTCGCCGCACCCCAGCGCCCGCGCCCGCGGGGGCCGCGGCGGATAGAGCGCGCCCCGACACCCGCGCCGCCCCCGATGGAGCGCCCATGAGCACCCCGACCACCTCCCCCGTCGCCCCCGTTGTCGCCGCCCCCGCGGCCTCGGACTTCATCCGCCAGAAGGTCGTCGAAGACAACCGCGCCGGCAAGTACGCCGGCCGGGTGATGACCCGGTTCCCGCCCGAGCCCAACGGCTACCCCCACATCGGCCACGCCAAGTCGATCTGCCTGAACTTCGGCCTCGCGGCCGACTTCGGCTGCGTGTGCAACCTGCGCTTCGACGACACCAACCCGCTCACCGAGGACATGGAGTACGTCGAGGCGATCAAAGACGCCGTGCGTTGGCTTGGGTTTGATTGGGGCGACCGCGAGTACTACGCCAGCGACTACTACGAGCAGCTCTAC
>JBJONS010000493.1:0-3815 GCA_046051725.1 Pseudomonadota bacterium
CCCCGCGCCCTGCCCTCCGCCCGCCGCCTGCCCCTCCACCGCACCCTGACCCGGAGCCCCCGTGGACCTGCTCGCCCTCCTCGCCTTCGCCGCGCTGGCCGCGGCCTGCGCGGGCCTCATCACCGCCTGCGACCGGATCTCCTCATGAGCGCCCTCACCGCGCTGGCCGCCGCGCTCGCCCTCGCCCTGCTCGTCTACCTCCTCCTCGCCCTGCTCGTGCCGGAACGACTCTCATGACCGCCCTCGACCTGCTCGGTGTGGTCCTGACCTTGGGCCTCACCCTGGCGCTCGCCTTCCCCGTGGCGGGGCTATTGACCGCCGCCCTCTCCGACGCCCCTCCGGCCTGGGCGCGGGCCCTGCGCGCCTTCGATCAGGGCCTGCTCCGCCGCCTGGGGATCGACCCCGACGAAGACATGGGCTGGGCCCGCTACGCAGGCAGCCTCGTCGTCTTTAACCTCCTGGGCGCCGTCTTCGTCTACGGGGTGCAGCGGCTGCAGGGGCTGTTGCCCTTCAACCCCGCCGGCCTCGGCCCGGTGGACCCCTTCGTCGCCTGGAACACCGCGGTCAGCTTCGCCAGCAACACCAACTGGCAGGCCTACGGCGGCGAGACCACGATGAGCGACCTCACCCAGGGCCTCGCGCTGACCAGCCAGAGCTTCCTCTCGGCGGCCAGCGGCCTCGCCGTGCTCGGCGCGCTGAGCCGGGGCCTGCGGCGGTCTGACGGTCGCCGCCTGGGCAACTTCTGGGCCGACATCCTCCGGCTGACCCTCTGGGTGCTGCTGCCCATGGCGGCTGTGCTGGCCCTGCTGCTCGCCGCGGGCGGGGTCGTGTCGACCCTCGCCGGGCCGCTGTCCCACGCCCTGCTCGAAGACGACGCCGGGACGCGCACCCTCGCGCGGGGGGCGGTGGCCGCGCAGGTGGCGATCAAGCAGCTCGGCACCAATGGCGGCGGCTTCTTCAACGTCAACTCGGCCCACCCGCTCGAGAACCCCAGCCCCTGGACCAACCTGCTGCAGCTGGTCTCGGTCCTGCTGCTGCCGGTGGCCCAGTGCTTGAGCTTCGGCGCGCTGCTCGGCGACCGGCGCCAAGGCTGGGCCCTGCTCGGGGCGATGACCGCCCTGTTCGTGCCGGTGCTGGCCCTGACCCTGTGGGCCGAGGCGGGCCTGCCGCCGGCCCTGGCCGCGCTGGGCCCCGACGCGGTGGCGATCGACGCGCCCGTGGGCAACCTCGAGGGCAAAGAGCTGCGCTTCGGCGTGGCCCAGAGCGGGCTCTGGGCCGTCGCGACCACCGCGGCGAGCAACGGCTCGGTCAACGCGATGCACGACAGCTTCACCGCGCTCGGCGGCCTCGGCCCGATGTGGCTGATGCAGCTCGGCGAGGTCGTCTTCGGCGGGGTCGGTGTCGGCCTGAGCGGCGCGGTGCTCTACGCCGCGCTGGCCGCCTTCCTCGCCGGGCTCATGGTCGGGCGCGGCCCCGAGCTCTACGGCAAGGCACTGCTGCCGCGGGACATGAAGCTCGTCGCCATCGCCCTGCTTCTGCCCTCGGCCACAGTGCTGCTGGGCACGGCCCTCGCGGTGCTGCGCCCCGAGGCCGCCGCCGCGCTGGCCAACCCGGGCGTGCACGGCTTCTCAGAGCTGCTCTACGCCTGGTCGTCCGCGGCCAACAACAACGGCTCGGCCTTCGCCGGGTTGACGGCCAGCGGCCCCTTCCTGGCGATCGGCCTCGGCGTCGCCATGGCGATCGGCCGGTGGGGGGTCATCATCCCGACCCTGGCCCTGGCCGGCGCCTTCGCGAACAAGCGCCGACAGGCCCCCGGTCCCGGCACGCTCGACACCCACACCCCCCTTTTTGCGGGTCTGGTGGCCTGCACCATCCTGCTGATGGGCGCCCTGACCTTCCTGCCCGCCCTCGCGCTCGGCCCGGCCGCTGAGCACCTCTCCACCCCCGCCGTGGTGCCCCATGTCCGCTGACCCCGCGCCGGCCCCAGCCCCGCGCCCATCCGCGCCCTCGCTGCGCGCCCTGACCGCCACCGCCGCCGTCGAGGCCGTGCGCAAGCTCGACCCCCGGCGCATGGTCCGCAACCCGGTCATGTTCGTGGTCGAGGTGGGATCGGCCTTCACCACGGTGCTCTTCATCCACGCGGCGGCCACCGGCGCCGGCGACGCGCCGCCGGGCTTCATCTTCGCCGTGAGCGCATGGCTCTGGTTCACCGTGCTGTTCGCCAACTTCGCCGAGGCGGTGGCCGAGGGCCGCGGCAAGGCCCAGGCCGACTCTTTGCGGCGGGCCCGCCAGGCCGTGCCCGCGCGGCTGGCCCCGCCCGACGCCGATCTCGGCGCGCTGAGCCGCGACCCGGCTGCCCGCGCCGCCCTGCAGACGGTCAGCTCGGCGGCGCTCCGCAAAGGCGACGTGCTGTGGGTCGAGGCCGGCGAGCAGCTGCCCTGCGATGGCGAGGTCATCGAGGGCATCGCCGCGGTCGACGAGAGCGCGATCACCGGCGAGAGCGCGCCGGTGATCCGTGAGTCGGGCGGCGACCGCTCGGCGGTCACCGGCGGCACCCGGCTGCTGTCGGACTGGCTGGTGGTGCGGGTCAGCGCCGACCCCGGCGGGGGCTTCCTCGACCGCATGATCCAGCTGGTCGAGGGCGCCCGCCGCACCAAGACCCCCAACGAGCTGGCGCTCGATGTGCTGCTCGCGAGCCTGACCATCATCTTTCTGCTCGCGACGGCGACCCTGCTGCCCTTTTCTCAGTTCGCGGTGGCCCAGAGCGGACAGGGCCAGGTCGTCTCGCTGACCGTGCTGGTCGCGCTGCTGGTCTGCCTCATCCCGACCACCATCGGCGGCCTGCTGTCGGCGATCGGGGTCGCCGGCATGGACCGCATGGTGCAGGCCAACGTCATCGCCACCTCGGGCCGGGCGGTCGAGGCCGCGGGCGACGTCGACATCCTGCTGCTCGACAAGACCGGCACCATCACGCTGGGCAACCGACAGGCCACCGCCCTGCTGCCGACGCCAGGGGTCACCGTCGAACAGCTGGCCGAGGCCGCCCAGCTCGCCTCGCTGGCCGACGAGACCCCCGAGGGCCGCAGCGTGGTCGTGCTGGCCAAAGAGCGGTACGGCCTGCGCGGGCGGGCGCTCGACGAGCTCGGGGCGCGCTTCGTACCGTTCACCGCGCAGACCCGCATGAGCGGCGTCGACACGGCGACACGGCAGATCCGCAAGGGGGCGGCCGACGCGGTCCGGCGGCACGTGCAGGCGCTGGGCGGGGTGATGCCCGCCGCGGTAGACGCGCTGGTCGAGCAGGTGGCCCGCGGCGGCGGCACCCCGCTGGTGGTGGCCGACGGGGCGGTGGTGCTCGGGGTCATTCAGCTCCAAGACATCGTCAAGGGGGGCATTCGCGAGCGCTTCGCTGAGCTGCGGCGCATGGGCATCCGCACGGTCATGATCACCGGCGACAACCCGATGACCGCCGCGGCCATCGCGGCCGAAGCGGGCGTGGACGACTTCCTCGCCGAGGCGACCCCCGAGGCCAAGCTGGCCATGATCCGGTCGTTGCAGGCCGAGGGCCACCTCGTGGCGATGACCGGCGACGGCACCAACGACGCGCCGGCCCTGGCCCAGGCCGACGTGGCGGTCGCGATGAACACCGGCACCCAGGCCGCCAAAGAGGCGGGGAACATGGTCGACCTCGACAGCAACCCCACCAAGCTGCTGCGCATCGTCGAGATCGGAAAACAGCTCCTGGTGACCCGGGGTGCGCTGACCACGTTCAGCGTCGCCAACGACGTCGCCAAGTACTTTGTGATCATCCCGGCGGC
>JBJONS010000494.1:0-2793 GCA_046051725.1 Pseudomonadota bacterium
CGCGCCCCCGCGGCCCCGCCGCCGCAGTGGGGGCGGTCCGGAAAAGCGAGCCCCCGGCCGAGCGCCGCCCGCGCGCCGGCCCCCCTCTGGCTCGACGGCGCGACCCCGCGCCCGCCTCCCCCGCGCCCGACGACGCCAGCCAGCGGCAAGCCGCCCCCCGGCACGCCGACGCCGCCCTTCGCCTCGGATCGCCCGCCGGTCCCGCCCCCGGCGCCGCGCCCGCCGCCCCGTCCGCCGCTGACCGCCCCGCGGGCGCGCTCGGACCGCCCGGCCAACCTGCCGCCGTGGGATCCGAACAAGGCGCCCACCCGTCCGCCGTTCCCGACCGAGGACGAGCTCAAGAAGGCCCGCCAGGGCGCGGGCAGCGCCCCGGTCCGCCCGCCTTTCCCTGAAGAGGGGGAAGAGGGCTGGATCCCGCCCGACGCCCGCCCGATCCCCGAGCCTTCGTCGAGCTGGAGCGCGACCCCGCCCGCCGGCGCGCCCGAGGGGCCCGCCCAGAGCTGGTCCGCGCCCGGCGCTGGCCCGGCCCCCGGCGCCGCCCCGCCCGGGTCGGGCGCGCGTCGCCCCGGTCCGCGCGGCCCCCGACCCGCGTGGCGCTCCCCCACGGCGAGCTTCGTGAAAGGCCCAGCCGGGCCCGCCCCAGGGTCGGACGAAGAGGAGGTGGTGGTCCAGGAGCCTGGACAGCCCCGCCGCCGCATCATCCGACGCGTAGGTTCCGTTCGCCCCGCGCCACGCCCGCCAGGGATAGAGGCGCTGACCGAGCAGCAGATGTACAACGTCATCGTCCAGCTCGCGGCGCGCAGCCCCGCCGCGCGCCGCCTGATGACCGAGATCCAGGCCGAGCTGATGGCCCTCCTCGAACTTGATCGATCGCGGAGATTTTGATGCGCGGCCCCTCCCGCACCACCCGCCCCTGGCTCCCTTGCCTGCTGCTCGGGCTGCTCCCCGCGCCGCTCGGCTGGGCCCAGGCCCCGGCGGCGCCCCCGCCCGCCGACGAGCCCCCGCCGGCCGAGCCCCCACCGCCGCCCGCGCCGGTGTTCACCTTCGTCGGCTTCCAAGACCTGTCGGCCCGGGCCACGCCGGTCGCGCCCGACTGCCCGGCCATGCCGGTCGCGCCCGGCGGCGCGATGCAGCGGACCTGCGTCGAGCGCGTGCACTTCGTCGACCCCTCCCGCGTCGACGAAGAGCTCGACCCCAAGGGAGGCCGGGCGCCCAGCCAGGTCAAGGAGGACCGCCACGGCCGCCGCGTGCAGCGCGCGCGGTGGAAGAACACCAGCCGCCTGACCCTTGAGGCCTGGGAGGTGCTCGCCTATCGATGGAACCGTGAGGGCGACATCATCCGGCAGACCTTAGAGCCGCTGGGCTACACGACCATGCCCTCGCCGAGCCGCGAGTGGTCGGCGACCCGGCCGATCGGCGCCCGCTCCTCCCGCGGGGCGGGCACGGTGGCGGCCATCCCCGAGACCAGCATCTGGCTCGGCCCTGAGCGCTGGGTCCGCCCCCCTCCCGGCGTCGGCGCCCAAGACCGGGCCCGCGTCGAGGTGATCTTCCCCGACGTGCGCTACCGCCTGCACGGCGAGGATGGCCGCGAAGAGGTCGTCGAGAAGGGCATCTTCGCGGCCGACTTCGTGCGGCTCGACGGGCGCTTCGCCCTGCGCCTGGGCGCGGACGGCAAGACCCACGACTACGACGTGATGGACGCCAGTCGCAAAGACAGCAAGCCCTTCTTCGAGCAGTTCTACCCCTTCTCGGGCGCCGCCGCGCGCAGCCCGCTCCAGGCCTTCAACGCCCTGCCGGCACCCGACCAGACCCCCGACCAGCTGCTCGGCCTCGACGCCCCGGTGCTGCTCGGCGCGCCCTGGCCGGGCACCCGCCGCGACGACAAGGCGCCCAAGGCCGCCGAGCTCGAGGCGTGGCGAGAGATGCTGGGCAAGACCCAGTTCCAATGGGAGCAATTCTACTACACCATCGCGGTGGACGTCGCGCGCTTCGCGCTCGAGGACTTCACCGAGAACCACATGCGGGTGCTGACCGCGCTGACCACGATGCGCAGCCCGCCGGCCTTCTTGGCCAACGGCGCCGGGCGCAGCCGCAACCTCGTGGCCGCCGCCATCGGGCAGACCGACCGCGACGAGGACGTCGAGAAGCGCCTCGACCGCAAGGCCTTGACCATCGAGGGCGGGCTCGCCCTGCGCTACGGCAAGCTGCCCAAGGCGGTGGTCGACACCTGGCTGCCGCGCCTCACCAGCGGTGAGGTCGGCGAAGGCGAGACCGAGGCGACCCGCCAGACCCTCAACGAGTTCGCCCAGGGCTTTTTCGGCGAGTACCTGCGCAACCCGAGCGCGACGGTCATCCTCAACGGGTCGGGCGAGGCCGAGCTCAAGGCCTGGATGGACGAGCACCTCCGCCCGGGTCGCGACCAGGAGCGCTTCGCCGCCGACCTGCGCGCGAGCTACCTCCAGATCCTCGTCTCGAAGCTGGACGGCCCCGAGCAAGACCAAGCCGAGACCTACATCTTCCTCGACCACATCAACCAGGTCATCGTCGAGAACCTCGACCCGAACGCCGAAGAGAAGGTCAAGGTCGGCCCCCTGGTCGAAGGCAGCGCCGAGCTCTGGTCGGCGACGCTGGGCCAGCACGGCTACCCGACCCGCCAGGTCAAGCAGGGCCTGGGCGCGGTCGATCCGACCGCGATCTGCACCACCCGCGACGGCCGCGACGCGTTGAACGAGCCCACTTTCGGGCCGACCACGGTCGACGTCTTCGTCGAGGGCCCCGAGGGCCTCAAGAGCC
>JBJONS010000495.1:0-3806 GCA_046051725.1 Pseudomonadota bacterium
CCAACAACCACTTCTACACGCTGAGCGCGGCCGAGCGCGACAACGCCGTCGCTGTCTATGGCTACGTCAGCGAGGGCATCGCCGGCTACGTCTGGGCCAGCCCCTGAGCCGCTGATCCGGCGCAGGCCATGGGCGGCGGGCCCTCGCCGCCGCTCCGGCGGCCGGGCAGGAAGGGGGCGGAGGTGGTCCATGCGCCCGATCCCTGCGTCGCTCCTGCTGATCTTCGGCCTGGCCTGCGGCGCCGCCAGCAAAGAGGAGGGCCCCGACAGCGGCCAGCGCGGCCCGGCCGACGCGCCCGCCTGGACCGGAGCCGCCGACGCGCCCGACGCCGCCACCTGGCCCCAGTACCGCCGGGAGGTCCAGCACCTCGGCCAAGCCCACCCCGACGCTGTTTTTGACGCGCCGGACGGGCTGTCCGCCGCCCTGACCTGGCGATCCGACGCCTTCGCCATCGGCGACTACAGCGCGTCGAAGTCCAGCCCCACCGTCGCCGGGGACGCCGTCTACATCGGCGTAGACGACGGCACCCTGCGCTGCCTTGACCGCGCCACCGGGGCGCTGCGCTGGACCTTCCGCACGCACCGCGCCGACGTCGAGGACGCGCAAGAGAGCAGCGACCACCACGGCGTACACGGCACGGCGGCGGTCGACGACGAGGGGCGGGTCTTTATCGGCGACTACAGCGGCTGGCTCTACGCGATCGACGCGCAGGACGGCAGCTTGATCTGGGAAGAAGACCTGGGCGGCTCGATCGGCGCGAGCCCGGTGCTGCACGACGGCATGGTGTTCATCGCGGTCGAGTTCCCCGATCCCGACGGCAAGATCTTCGTGGTCGACGCCGCCACAGGCGCGCTCTGGTACGAGACCCCCGCCCTGGGCAACCACCCGCACAGCTCGGTCAGCCTCGACCCCGCCCGTCGCATCATGACCGTCGGCAGCAACAACGGCCTGCTCAGCGCCTTTGACTACGAGCAGCGGGCGCCGCTGTGGGCCGCGCCGATGCGGGCCGACGCCGAGGCCCGCGACATCAAGGCCACCGCGGCGATGCTCGACGGGCTCGCCTACATCACGAGCTGGGATCAGCACCTGCACGTCATTGACGTCGAGGACGGCAGCGAGCGCGCCCAGTTCCCCGCGACGAACCTGTCGATGTCGAGCCCGACCCTCGCGGACGGCATGGTGCTGTTCGGCGCCCACGACAGCCTGCTCTACGCGGTCGAGGGCGCCGCCGAAGGTGACCCGCAGCTCGTCTGGTCGACCGATCTGGTCGGCGCGTTGACCAGCTCGCCGACCGTGGTGCCGGCCAGCGGGCGGGTGCTCATCGGCGAGAACGGCACCACCGGAGACGGCGCCATCGTGCTCATCGAGCTCGAGAGCGGCGACGTGCTCGACAAGATGACCTTGGGCGGGCGGGTCAGCAGCGTGCCAGTGGTGGTCGACGGCGCGCTCTACGTCGGCGACGGCGAGGGCCGCGTCTGGCGCTTTGACGCCCCCTGAGGGCTGGGCGCCGGCGGCCGGACCTCAGTTGCCCTGGACGGCGTGCTCGCGCTGATCGACGACCTCGGCGTCCTTGTTGAGGATGGTCACCCGGTCGCGCTGGTTGTCGAAGACCGGCGCCTCGCTGCCCAGGTAGACCTTGAGCTGCTGGGCCGGGTCGCTCTGGTGGGCGCCCTTGCCGCTGTGGATCTGCACGGTGTGGCCCGCCGGGATGGTCACCTCGGGCAGGTCGTACCGCTTGTTGTTGATGTTCAGCACGCTGTAGCCGGCGAGGTTGACCGGCCCGTCGGTGATGTTCGCCACCCGGAAGTACTCGCCGTTGACGAAGCGGGCGTCCTCGCCCCGGCCGTTGGCGTGAAAACTCGTGATGTGCAGGGTGCCCTGGTAGCGCGGATCGCTCCAGATGCCCTTTTTCGCCGCCCGGGCCGCGGCCTGCTTCTCGAGCATCGGCCCGATGTCGAGGTTGTCCGGCGGGATCTGAAAGAGGTGCCCGAGGCCGTTCTCGACCAGCATCGTCGCCAGGTCGACCCCGTCGCAGCGCACGCTCGCGACGAGGCGGCCGTAACCGTCGCGCTTCTCGCCGGGTCCGTAGCTCAGCGTGATGTCTTGGCCCATGAGCAGCTTGGCGGCGGCGTCGCGCGCCTCTTTGCCAAAAGCCTCGGCCGGGCGCAGCTCGGGCGTGTTGACGCCGCGCAGGCGCACCTTGTCGCCCGAGGCCAGGGTGATGGTGTCGCCGTCGTAGACCTTGACCACCTTGCCGCCGGCCGGGACCTCGGCCTTCGGCGGCGCCTCGGGCGGATCTTCGGCGAGGGCAGGGGAGGGGAGGAGGGGGAGCAGCAGCAGGACGAGCGCAGGGAGGGCGAGGGAGAGGCGGCGGATCATGGGCGCTCCAGCACGATGGGGAGAGGAGAGGCAGGGGGCGGGCCGTCACGGACAGCGCCAGCGAGGGCAGGCTCGGCGCGGCAGGCCTGGGCACGGCGCCAAGCTTGCCAGAGCAGGTACAGGTCGTCGGGATCGGTGCGCGCGGCGGCCAGGGCGGCGGCGCATGCGGCGTGGTGCTCGCCGCGGGCCTCGGCGACCGTGGCGCGGGTGTCGAGGTAGGCCCCGCGCCGGGGGTGCCGGGCCAGGGCCTCTTCGCTGAGCCCGCGGGCGCGGTCCAGGTCGGCGCCGGCCAGCGCGAGGTACCAGGCCTCGCAATTGGCCCGGCTGTGGCGGGGGCGGGCGGGATCGGCGCAGTCGCGGGCGATGCCGACGGCCGCGGTGGCCGCGGCGGCGGCGGCGTCGCCGGAGACGGCGAGGGCGGCCGCGTGGTAGTCGAGCGGCCCCTCGCCGACGTGCAGGCGGGCGCGGGCGGCGGCGAGCTGCTCGTCGAGGACGACCTCAGCGGCGCTGCCCTCGGCGAGCATGGCCAGGTAGAGCGCGCTCGGGCCGCTGTGCGGGTGCAGCTGCAGCAGGCGGCTGAGGTGGGCGCTCGCCGCCCACAGATCACCCTCCAGCTCGCTGATCCAGGCGCGGCGCAGCAGGTGGCCGTCCGGGGCCTGGTCGATGCGGTTGGCCTCGCGCAGGGCGGCGCGGGCCTCGGGGTAGGCGCCCCGCCAGCGCTCGGCGTCAGACAGCGCCAGCCAGGCGTGGGCCGAGGTGGGCCGGGCGCGCACGCCGCCTTGGGCCAGGGCGGCGGCGGCGGCGAGGTCGCCCTCGAGGACCGCGGCGTTGACGGCGGCGACCAGCTCGCCGTGGTCGACGAGCCGGGCGGGGCCCAGCGGGCGGAGCAGGGCGGCGGCGGCCTCGGGGTCCCCCTGGTGGCGGCGCAGCCGGGCCGAGAGCACGCGCAGCGCGTCATCCTCGGGGTCGTCGCGCAGCGCGCGGCGCAGCAGGCCCCGGGCGGCGGCCGGGCGATCGGCGGACTGCAGCCAGAGCGCGCGCTCGGCGGCGACCTCGGCGGTCGTGCCCGTCTGCACCTGGCGGCGCAGCGCCCAGGTCGTGACCAGGCGCTCGGCCGGGGCCCGGGTCGAGGGCAGCAGGGCGAAGCGCTGGCCGGGGAAGTCGAAGACGACGCGGTGGTCGTCGAGGGCCTCGTGGCCGAGCAGGCCGGGCATGCGGGCTGGGCCGAGATCCCGCATGGCGGCGTCAAAGTTGAACCAGGTCACGTAGCCGACGTCGGTGACCCGCACCTCGCCGATCTCGATGGCGGCGATCGGCGCGCGCCGGGTGCTGCGCAGGAAATTGTGGGCCGGCAGCTCGTCGCCGGCGCCGACGCCGAAGATCAGCTCTTCGCCCTGGCGGGCGAGTCCGTCCCAGGGGCCGGGCAC
>JBJONS010000496.1:0-3421 GCA_046051725.1 Pseudomonadota bacterium
GGCGGTCGAGGCTCTCTTCGGCGGCGAGCGCAGCGGCGACCGCCGCGCTCAGGCCCAGGCCCGCAGACCGCCGGCCGCGCAGGGCCGCCTCGAGCTCGAGCCGAGCCAGCTCGGCGGTGTCTGCGGCCTGCACCACGAGGTCTTCGCTGCGCTGGCGGCGCGCCGCGTCGATCAGCGGGACAGCCAGCGCCAGCAGCGCGCTGCGCGAGAGTCGAGAGTACGCGGGCACACGGACCTCCAGGGATGAGGGGCGGCGCAGCACCGGTGGTGTCCGCGCGCGCAGCCTGCGGCGCCCCGGACCCTCCGTTCATGCACCGATGAGGCCACCGGCGGAGGCGGCGCGCAAGCCCCCGGGGTGGGGACACCGCCGCGCGGCGCCGTACGGGTGTCCCCATGGGGACGGGCGGACGGCGGCCCGCGCCCGCCGCCCAGCGCGCGGGGCCCCGTGTGCACCTCGGCGCCGCGGCGCGGCGAAGGGCCCGGCCTGGCGCGGGTCCTCAGCGGCGCGCGTCGTCGAGAACGGCGGCGCGCCGCCCGCGGGCAGCGAAGGCTCCGTCCCCCTGCTGTCCGCAGCCCCGGCCCAGGGCCGCGCGACGGCGGCGACGCCCGGGGCGCGCCGAGAACCCGCGCCGCCGCGATCTCCCCGGCATCCTCCGCAGCAAGCGCCTGGACCTCCCGCCGTGCCAGGTCAGGAGACTGTCAGGACCGCGGGCGGGGCAGACCTCCACCGCCGGTCGGCGGCGATCCCGGGCGCGCCCCCTCCCGCGCCGCCGCGGGCCGCCCGCAGGGCGCCCGCCGCCCTGCCCCACAACGACGCGCTGCAGGCCATGTCCGGCGGGTCCACCGGCCCGGCCTGCACCACCACCCGCGCCGAGGACCAGCTGGCCGGGCTGCAGCAGCACACCTGCAACCTGCGGGGGCAGCGCAGCAGCCTGCGGCACGATGCCTGCAACGTGCAGGGGGAGAACCGCAGCCTGCGGCACGACACCTGCAACCTGCAGGGGCAGCGCTGCAGCCTGCGGCAGCACACCTGCAGCCTGCAGGGGCAGCACTGAAGCCTGCACCATGACGCCTGCGCCGTGCAGGGGCAGCGCTGCAGCCTGCGGCACGACACCTGCAACCTGCTGGGGCAACCCTGCACCCTGCGGCACGACACCTGCGCCGTGCAGGGGCAGCGCTGCAGGCAAGGGCCCCGTCGGCCCGGCTGCGCCCGCCTCCGACCGCCGCCCCCAGCGCTCCCCCGCACAGCGCCGGCCCGCGCGCCCGCTCCCTCCCCTCCACCACCCGCCCTGCCCCTGGCCCCACCCCACCGCCCCGATTACCCCGGGTCCTCTGCGCAGAGCCCTGCGCAGCCCCTTGAAAATCCCGAGGCCGAGTCGATGCACCAGATCCAATGCCGGTGCGGGGCGCTGCGCGGCGCGCTCGACCCCGTGGGCACCAGCAACCGCCTGCGCTGCTACTGCACCGACTGCCGCGCCTTTGCGCGCCACCTCGGCCGCCCCGACGAGGTGCTCGACGCCCAGGGCGGCACCGAGATCGTGCAGGTGGCGCCGTCGCGGCTGCGCTTCACCGAGGGGCTCGAGCAGCTCGCGATCGTCCGCCTGCGCCCCAAGGGGCTGCTGCGGTGGCACACGCGCTGCTGCCAGACGCCGCTCGGCAACACGCTGGCCGACCCCAAGGTCTCGTTCATCGGCCTCGTGCACAGCGTGCTCAACAACAGCCGCCTCGACGCCGACTTCGGCGCCGAGGTCGCCCAGGTCAACACCGACACCGCGCTGGGCACGCCCAAGCCGGCCGGCAGCGGGCTGGCGCTGACCTTCGCCCGCACCGCGTCGATCATCATCGGCGCGCGGCTCAGCGGCGCCTGGCGCCAGAGCCCGCTTTTTGACGCGGCCGGGGCGCCGCTCGCGGTGCCGGTCGTGCTCGCCAAAGACGAGGTCGCCCGGCTCAAGGCGCTGGACGCGGCCGGGCTGGGGCCCGCGGCCTGAGCGCCCCCTCTGGGCGCCCCGCCCGCCTGCCGGCGGTCGGCGCCCCCCCTCCGGGCGCGGCCGGTCGGCCGCGGTCGCCCGGGCGGGGCCCGGTCGACCTGCCTGCGGCGGCCCTCCGGTCGGGCTGGCGCGCGCGAGGCGGAGGTGGGCCCTGCCCCGCGGCCCGGCGCGGCCCGCGCTCCTCCCGCCCGCGCTCCTCCGGCCCGCGCTCCTCCGGCCCGCAGCCCGCCACCCTCCCCCTCAGGCCCGCCGCACCGCCCGCCGCTCCACCGCCCGCTCGATCATCTCGAGCAGCGCCTCGGCCGAGACCCCCATGCCCGCCGCGCGGTCGATGAGCTGGTCGATGTCGGCGGCCAGCAGCTCAGCGGCGGCCTGGGCCGCGGCCGCCACCCGGTAGGTGTCGCCCCGCTGGCGCTCGAGCACGCCGTCGCGCTCGAGCAGCTGGTAGGCCTTGGCCACCGTGTGCACGTTCACGCGCAGGGCCGCCGCGGTGTCGCGCAGCGAGGGCACGGCGTCGCCCTCGGCGTGGCTGCCCGCGGCGATGTCCTCGTGCAGGCTGCGGGCGACCTGCAGGTAGAGCGGCAGGCCCGAGGCGGGGTCGAGCGGCCTCACGCCGACACCCAGAGCAGCAGCTCGTCAAGCGGCAGGGCCTGCGCGTCGACCCGGGCCCCGGCCACCCGCAGCTGGCGCTCGGCCATGCCCGCCGGGTCATCGACCAGCACGACCGCGCCGCCGCCCTGGGGCTCGAGGTGCACGACCAGGGCGCCCAGCGCCGCCTGCACGTCGACCGGGCCGCTGACCCGCAGGCGGCGGTAGCGCGCGCGCCACTCCTCGACCGGGGCGCACCAGAGCAGGGCGCCCGCCCGCAGCAGCAGCAGGTGGTCGCAGAGGCGCTCGGCGGCGGCGGCGTGCTGGCAGCCCATCAGCACCGTCGCCTCGGCGGCCCGCTCGGCGATGGCGCGCTCGACGATGACCTGGGCCATCGGGTCGAGGCCGAGGAAGGGGTCGTCGAGCAGGTAGGTGCGGGCGCGGCGGCCGAGCGTCAGGGCCACGCCGAGGCGGGTGCGCTGGCCCATCGACAGCGCGCCGACCCGCGCCCTGGGGTCGAGGCCGAAGCGCGCGAGCAGGGCGCCGCCGACGCTGGGCTCCCAGCCGGGCAGGCCGGCGACCAGGGCGACCGCGGCCTCGACCCGCAGCAGGCCGTCGATGCCCAGCCCCTCGGGCAGGTAGGCCACCGGGCCGCCGCAGCGGGCGCGGCCGGCGTCGGGCCGCAGCGCGCCGGCGAGCAGGCCGAGCAGGGTGCTTTTGCCGGCGCCGTTGGCCCCGATCACCGCCGAGCAGCTGCCCGCCGGCAGGTGGAAGGAGACCCCCCGAAGCGCGCGGCCCAACGCCAGGCCCTCGACCTCGACGGCGCTCATGGCCGCCCCTCGCCC
>JBJONS010000497.1:0-3095 GCA_046051725.1 Pseudomonadota bacterium
CGGCACCCTCCCGGGCCGGACCGGCCCCGCTGGCGCCGGGGGCCGCGGCGGCGCGCGCCCGGCCAGACGCGCCGGCGGCGCAGCCTCCCCCGACGGGTCGCCCGCGCCCCCCAGCGACACCGCCGCGCCCGACACCGCCTCCCCCGATCCCGGCGGCGATCCCGACGGCGACGGCTGGTCGACCGCGGCCGGCGACTGCGATCCGGCGCGGGCCGACGTGCACCCGGGCGCGCCCGAGGCCTGCGACGGCGTCGATCAGGACTGCGACGGCCTCGCCGACGAGGTCGGCGCCGAGGCCCTGGTCCACAGCCCGACCAAGAACGAGGGCGCCACCTGGACCGCGACGGTCTGGCCGACCGGCTGCGCCGAGGCCCTCGCGCTGGTCGCCGTCCCGCCGCCCGCGGTGGCCGACTGCGGCGTGTTGGACGCCCAAGGTGACGCACGCGACACCATCGAGGCGAGCCCCGGCGCGCCGCTGACCGTGGCCTGCGCGCTCATCAACGAAGGTGAGCTGCAGATCGACCTTGCGCTGCGCGGGGCCGGGCCGCCGGCCGCGCTGCGCCTCGTCGGCGAGGCCACCAACGTGCCGCCCGAGGTGCTCGGCGACGCCCGCCCGCTGCAGGTGCGGCTGGAGCCCACCGGCGACAGCGGCCTCGCGCTGGCCGACCCCGCGGCGCGGATCACCCGGGTCTTTCGGCGGGTGGACCTGGGCCGCGACGACGCCGTGACCTGGTCGCTCGAGGGCGCGCCGCCGCACATGGACATCGACCAGGGCGGCGTGCTGCGCTTCGCCCCCGACGACGAGGACCTCGGCGCCCACCGCGTGGTGGTGCAGGCCACCGACGACGCCGGCGCGGTCGGCGAGCTGGCCCTCTACGTCGACGTCAGCCGCAGCGAGGACGCCGACGGCGGCCTGGGCTGCTGCTGCTTTGGGGCGACCGCTGGATTAGGGCTGCCCGCGTTCTCGCTGCTGCGCAGGCGGCGGCGGCGCACCCCCGAACCGGGCGCGGCCTGCGCCGCCCCACCCGCGCCCCCGCCGCGCGGGGCACGCTGAGGAGCGAGAATGCACGGCCGAGCCGCCAAAGCCGCGTCCGAGATCGCCCGCGTCAACGCCTTCTTCCCGGTGATGCCCCTCCTCGGCAACCGGCTGGCGCGCTCGCGGCCCTTTGAGGGCCTCACCGTGGGCGTCTCGGCCCACCTCACCTCCTACGTCGGCGCGCTGCTGCAAGAGCTCGCGCTGGGCGGCGGCCGCTTCGTGCTCTGCGCGGCCAGCGAGGCCACCACCGACCCCTCGGTGGTCGACCTGCTGCGCGGCGCGGGCATGGAGGTGCACGCCGCCGGCGCCCGCAAGGACCACCAGATGCTGGTCCTCGACGAGGAGCCCGATCTGGTCGTGGACGCGGGGGCCAACCTCATCGGCACGCTGCTGCACCGCCGGCCCGAGCTGGTCGCCCGGGTGCGCGGGGCGGTCGAGCTCAGCAAGAGCGGCAGCGAGCGCCTCAAGCAGCTCTCGGTGCCCTTCCCGGTCATCGATCTCAACGAGGGGCGGCTCAAGCCGGCCATCGAGAACCGGCACGGCGTCGGCGAGGGCCTGTGGCAGGCGGTCCAGCAGCTCACCGGCATCCACCTGTCGGGGCGGCGGGTCGGCGTGCTCGGCTACGGCCCGGTCGGGCGCGGGCTCGCCGCCTACGCGCGGGCCGGCGGCGCGGCGGTCGAGGTCATCGAGCGCGACCCCATCCTGCAGCTGGTGGCCCACTACGACGGCTTCCCAGCGCCCACCCTCGAGGACGCGCTGCAGCGCGTCGGCCTGCTGGTCACCGCCACCGGCGGCCGCGGGGTCATCGGCCCCGAGGTGCTGCGCGGCGCGCGGGACGGCCTCGTGCTCATCAACGCCGGCCACGGCGACGCCGAGATCAACGTCGGCGCCATCCGCGGGGCCAGCCGGGCCTACGACCAGATCACCGAGCGGGTCACCGCCTACCACCTCGAGGACGGCCCGCGGGTCGTCGTGCTCGCCGACGGCCACCCGCTGAACATCGTGATGAACGCCGGCTCGCCCGAGCCGCTGCTGGTCCACTTCGCCGCGCTGGGCCTCGCGCTCGAGCGCCTCGCCACCGGCGGCCTGCCGGCCGGGGTCAGCGTGGTGCCCGCCGAGCTCGAGGCCGAAGCGGCCCGCCTCGCCATCAAGGCGCACGGGCGGGCCCATGGCTGAGCACCTCTGGCCCGGCGCCTCGGCCCTGCCCGGCCCGCGGTCGGCCGCGGCCCCGACCGCGCCGCCGGACGACCACCCCGAGCGCCAAGATCCCGACCACCTCGCCCTGCACGTCTACCAGTGCGTGCAGCGGGGCGAGCACCGCGCCGCGCTGGACCGGATGGCCGAGGCCCAGACCGCGGCCGCCGACCGCCCGGCCCTGCTCGCCCGCCTGCTCGCGTGGGAGGCGCAGGCCGCCGCCGCGCTCGGCGAGGGCCCCCGCGCCCGCCAGGCGCTGCGCAAGGCCAAGGGCCTGGCCCAGGCCGAGGGCGACGCCGAGGGCGAGGCCGCGATCAGCGCGCTGCAGGCCCAGCTCATGCAGCGGCTGATGGCCGCCAAGCCGCCGCCCCCGGACACGACCACCGCCATCGGCGCGGCGCTGGCCGCCTTTGACCGCGGGGACGCCGCCGCCGGCCTGCGCCTGGCCCACGAGGCCTACGCGCAAGCGACCGCCGACAACGACCCGCGCGAGCAGGTCCTGGCGCTCTTGGCCATCGCCCGCAGCCCGCCCCACGCGATCGACGCCATCGCCACCGCCGCCGGGATCGCCGACGCCAGCGACGACTTCAACCTGGTCACCGCGGTGAGCAAGGCGGCGAAGATGGCCGGCCTCGCGCTGCCCACGCTGGAGTTCTGAGCCCGACCGCGCCTGCGCCTGCTCGACTTGGCCCGCCGTTGTTCACCCCATCAAGCCCAGCCCTTCGCGGCGAGCCCCCTCATCGCCCACAGCAGCAGCGGGCCGCGCCGCGATGGGGGGTTTCCAAAGGGGGGCCTTTGCGGGCTGGCGCGCGGCGCTGCCATGCGCCGCGCGAAGCCTGCCCGCCGGCCCCCCTTGGCGGGGGAT
>JBJONS010000498.1:0-7509 GCA_046051725.1 Pseudomonadota bacterium
GGGGCTGCGGACGCTCTTCGCCCGGGTCATCCCAGGCCGGGGCGGGCTGCGGGCCCGGGCGCATCGGCTCAGGCTCGGGGCGGCCGCCGGGCCGCGCGCCCGGCACGAACTTGGCGCGCACCGGCTGGGCGGCGGCCGGCGCCTCGTCCTCGTCGTCATCGTTGAGCAGCTCGTTGATCCGGTCGCGGGACCAAAACGCGGTGCTCTCGCCCTTGGCGCTGGCCGCCTTGCGCAGCTTCATCGCGGCGGTGGACTGCAGCGGGCTGCCGAGCGACTGCGGTCCGCCGAGGTCCTCTTCTTCTTCTTCGGGGGGCGCGGCGACCGGCGGCGCGGCGGGCGGCGCGAGGCCCACCACGCGATCAGCCCAGGCCACCAGATCTTCGCCCTCGACCTGGCTGGCCACGCCGAGCAGCAGGTTGGCCACGTCCAGCGGCGCGGGGCGCTCGCCGGGCGTAAAGCTCAGCATCGAGCACAAGAAGCGCAGCACGTCGTCGAGCCAGCGCTTGCCGCGCAGGGGGGTCCAGTCGAGCTCGAGCAGCCGGCTGGCCACATACTCGTCGTGCACGTCAATGTCGGCGGGGACCGAGCCGAGGCTCTGGGCCGACAGCGCCGCGACCATCACGGTGCCGAGGCCATAGACGTCGGTCTCGACGCCGACCGCCACCGGCTCGGGGGCCGGGGTGCCCTGGCGCGGGGCGCCCCAGCCGTTCACGCTGACGTTGCCCTGCTCGTCGACCGCCACCGAGCGTGGGTCGAGGCAGCCGTGCACCACGCCATCTTCGACCGAGATGGTCAGGATGTCGGCCACCGCCGCCACGAGCTCCATCGCCGCGCGCATCGGGACCGGGCCGTGCCGCAGCAGCTCGGGCAGGACCACGGCGGGGGCGAGGCCGTCGTCCATCAAGATCTGCCCCGAGGGGCCGGCCTCGCGGGTGTAGTAGAAGCTCACGGCGGCTCCGGCGCGCTGGGCGCGATGCGCCTGGCGCGGGCCGGTGGCGGCGCGCGGCGCGAGGGGGCTCAGCCCCGGTCCACGGCGTTCGGGCGCGCCCGCGTGGGCGAGGTCTGCCGCCGATGACGGCCCGCTAACGCGCGGGGAGGGCGCACGGGCGGGCCCGCCGCGGGTGGTCCGCGCGTCGGCCCGCGATAGTCCGCCCGCCCCGCCAGCTCCCGGGAGCACCCATGCGCGCGCACCTCCGCCTGCCCCTCGCCCTCTCCGCCCTGATCGGCTGCGCCGACAGCGCCCCCGCCAAGATCGAGGCCCCGGCCAAGCTCACCCAAGCCGACGGCAAGCTGCTCCGCATCGACGCCAAGGTGCTCAACGCCGCCGGCGAGCCCCTCCCCGAGCTGCACGCCACGGTCAGCGCGGTCAGCGATCCGGCCCTGCTCAAGCTCGGCAACAACGGCGAGCTGCAGTGCCAGCGCTACGGCACGGGCACCGCCACGCTCAGCGCGGGCAGCGTCAAGCACGACGTGGTCATCGAGTGCATGCTCATCGCCGAGGTCAAGGCGACCCCGCCGACCCTCGCCGCGACGCTGGTGCCCGACGCCGCCGGGGTGGTCCAGCCCGCGGGCATCGGGCCGTTCACCTTCGAGGTCATCGGCCTCGATGGCCAGCCCATCCTCGGCGCGCCGCTGGCGGTCACCCCGTCTGACCCCAACATCATCAAGGTCGGCGAGGGCGGGTCGGTGACCGCGCTGCGCCGGGGCAAGGCCAGCATCAAGGCCATCATCGGCGACAAGATCGGCACGGTCGAGGTCGAGATCAGCGAAGAGGTCGCCGCGCGCAAGGCGGTGCCCCTCGACGACAGCAAGTCCTTCGGCCTGCCGCTCGAGCCCGGCAGCTACCTCGTGACCGCCGGCAGCGACCAGGGCGTCAAGGTCAGCTTCGAGGGCGTCAAGTCGGGCGACGAGGCCGGCTGCGTGGCGCCCGAGGGCACCAGCGCCGAGCTGCGCTGCACGCTGGCCCAGGCCGGCACGCTCCAGGTCGAGAACCCGGGCGTGCTCGGCATGGGCGGGGGCGCGGCCTCAGTGAACCTGCGCGTGGTGCGCCTGCCCTGAGCGCGCGCCCCGCCGCGCTCAGGCGCGGGGCTGGTGCACGACGATGCCCGGCACCGGGAAGCTGATCTGGGCGGCCTGCAGGCCGGTGATGATCTGGCGGCGCAGGGCGGGGCCGGCGTCGGGCACGTCGAGCCCGCGGGTCCAGGCGCGCACGAGCAGCTCGGGGCCGCCGGCGCCGAGGTGGACGATGACCACGTCGATCGGCTCGCTGGCCGCCACCAGCGGCACCGCCCGGGCGGCGGCGGTCAGGACCGCCTCGGCCTTGTTGAGATCGACGCCGTAGCCGAGGTTCACCTGCACCTCAAAACGCCGCAGGGGCGAGCGGGTCAGGTTCACCAGCACGCCGCCGGTGACCACGCTGTTGGGGATGACCACGCGCTGCTTGTCGGGGGTCTCGAGGGTGACCGCCACGACGCCGATGTCGACGACCTGGCCGGCCTGGCCGGCGACCGAGATGACGTCGCCGAGGTCAAAGGGGCGGAAGATCAGCAGCAGCACGCCGCTCGCGAAGTGGGCGAGGCTGCCCTGCAGGGCGAGGCCGACGGCGAGGCCGGCCGAGGCGAGGACCGCGAGCAGGCTGCTGGTCTCGACGCCGACCCGCTCGAGCGCGGTGAGCAGGGCCAGCGCGGTGACCAGCCAGCGCACCAGGCCGCCGAGGAAGCGCGAGCGCGCGCCGCCGACCGCGACCTTGTTGGTGAGGCGCTCGACGGTGGAGCCGGCGATCGACGCGATCACGAGGCCGATGACGAGCAGGATGATCGCGACCAGCCAGGACGGGCTGTCGCCGAGCGCGAGCCGGTCCGCCAGGCCGTTGAGGGCGGAGGTGGGGCCAGCGGCCGGCGGAGGGGTCGTTGCAGGGTCCATGTGGAGCGCTCCAAGTGAATCGGTGTGCAGGGGGGTGGGGCGAGCCCCGCTCCTTGTACCGAGATCGCGCGGGCGATAACGGCCGCGGCCCGTACAAAGCCCTCACAGGAGCCCCCATGTCCACGCTCAGCACCTCCCACCATCGCGCGCTGCTCGGCGTCCTCATCGGGGGCGCGGTGACCGCCCTCACCCTCGCGGGCTGCGGCGGCGAGGCCCCCACGCCCGCCGAAGAGCCGAAGCCCGCGGCGCAGGCCGACAAGGGCAAGGCCAAGGGCGACGCCGCGGCCAGCGGCCCGCCGGCCCCGGTGCAAGACAAGATCGAGGGCCCCCAGGCCTCGGCGATCTTGCTGTCCCAGGCGTGGTTCTACAAGGACGCCGCCGGCAAGCAGAAGCCGGGCCCGGCCCGCCTGCAGATCTGGCGCCAGGGCGCGGCCGGCTGGTCGGCGCTGAAGCTCGAAGACAGCGACAGCAACGTCTTTCACAAGGCCATCCCCACGCCCGACGGCGGGCTGCTGACCATCGGCGCCGAGAAGGCCCTGCTCAAGAAGTGGACCCTGAAGGACGGCGCCTGGCAGAGCGAGCTGCTCTGGGGCAAGCCCGAGGGCTGGGGCGGCCAGTTCAACCGCCTGCGCGACCTTGAGATCGGCGACGTCGACGGCGACGGCAAAGACGAGCTGGTGATGGCCACCCACGACGGCGGCGTCATCGTCGTCTACAACCCCGGCGAGGGCGGCGCGCCGCCTGAGGTCATCGAGCTGGACGCCAAGGCCGACACCTTCGTCCACGAGATCGAGATCGGCGACATCGACGGCGACGGCAAGAAAGAGTTCTACGCCACCCCGAGCGACCGCAACAAGGCGAACGCCAGCCAGGCCGGCGAGATCGTCATGTACACCTTCGCCGACGGCAAGTACACGCGCAGCGTGGTCGACGGCGGGCCGCACACCCACGCCAAAGAGGTGATGGCCGCCGACCTCGATCACGACGGCAAGAGCGAGGTCTTCAGCGTGCTCGAGGCCGAGATCGACGCCGCCAAGACCATCGTCAAGCCGGTCGAGATCCGCCGCTACACCAAGAAGGCCGACGGCAGCGGCTTTGACCACCAGACCGTGGCGACCATCCAAGACCGCCAGACCCGCTTCCTGGTGCACGGCGACTTCGACGGCGACGGCTTTGATGAGCTCATCGCCGCCTCGTTCAAGACCGGCCTGTACTTCATCGACGGCAAGAGCGACGGCAAGGGCGGCTTTGTGTGGGACGCGCCGGTGGTCATCGACGCCATCTCGAGCGGCTTTGAGCACGCGGCCTTCCCCGCCGACCTCGACGGCGACGGCAAGCTCGAGCTCTACGTCGCGGCCGACGACCAGCGCGAGCTCAAGCGCTACGACTTCAACGCCGAGACCCGCACCTTCTCGAAGCAGAAGCTGGGCGCGCTCGACGCCGGCACCCTGACCTGGAACATCAGCGCGATGAAGCTCTGATCGCCGCGGGCGGGGCCGCGGTGGGCGCGTCGGTGGGGCGCGCCCCGGCCGCGGCCTCGTCGGCGGGCACCGCCTCGAGCCGGACCGCGACCACCGTGGCCGGCGCGTCAAAGCGCAGGGTGATCGCCGCGCGGCGGGCGCCATCGACCACGACCTCGGCCGCGACCGCCGCGCCCGGCGGCGTGGTCTCGACGGTCGCCCGCCAGCGCGGCCCGCGCACCGGCAGCTTGTCGAGCAGGGCCACGGCGCCGGCCTCGCGGCGCAGCACGAGGCGCCCGGCCGCGTCGAGGCGCGCGGGGTGGGCCGGGTCGTCGGCGAAGAGCCAGCCGGGCAGCAGCACCTCGGCCTCGCTGCGCTGGATGCCGATGCGCTCACTGGTCAGCGAGAACAGCGGGCCAGAGCGCGAAGGCATCGGGTCGTGCCCCTCGACCCAGCGCACCACGTAGTCGGCCTGCACCGCCGGATGGGCGAGCAGCTCTTCTTCTTGGGGCAGGCAGGCCTCGGCGCCGCCCCGGGGCGCGCAGAACAGGAAGATGTCGGGCCGCTGGGCGACGACGTAGGCGGTGTCTCCGGCCTCGTGGCCGTGCATGCCGGGATGGTCGGGCCGCAGCCGCTGCCGGGCGATGTGGGCGTTGGTCAGGCCCAGCGGGTCGAGGGCCGGCAGCTCGGACCAGTACGGCAAGGCGCCGGCCGCGCAGGTGGCCAACAGCGGCTGGTGGGGGCCAAAGGCCACCTTGAGCAGCTTGCCCACCGGCTCGATGCGCTGGGCCCAGTCGTCGCCAAAACGCACCAGCCCGATGGCCGCCGCCCGCTCTTGGGCGCGCTCGTGCCAGAGCCCGAGCAGGCCCAGGCTCAGCGCGCACAGCAGCTGGGCCGGCCCCGCCCGCCCGCCGAGCGCCCCGGGCAGGCGCTGGGCCAGCGCCGCGGTGGCCGCCCCGACCAGCAGGGCCAGCGCCGGCTCGAGCACCAAAACAACGCGCCAGGCGGGGAAGTGATCGCCGCCCGCCCGCACCACCCAGACCAGCCACAGGCCGCAGAGCGGCAGCAGCAGGCGCAGGGCCCCGCGCAGCGCCGGCGGGGCGAAGGCCGCGCCGACCAGCCCGGCCAGCCAGAGGTAGCCGCCCGCGGCGAGGTAGGGCCAGAGGTAGCGCAGGCCCGCCTCGGCCACGTCCAGCGCCGGGCCGCCGAGCTTGGCGTGGGCGGTGTTCGGCACCAGCTCGCCGTAGGTGACCCACCGAAACAGCGTCTGGGCGCCGAAGGTCAGGGCCGGGGGCACGCTGATCACCGCGGCCATGCGGGCGGCGCGCAGGTCTTGGCCGCCGGCCAGCCAGAGCCCGGCGGCGAGGCCGGCGACCGCCACCGGCGCGTCGGGGCGGGTCAGCACCGCGGCGCACAGCAGCAGGGCCGGCGTCTGCAGGGCGTCGAGCGGCAGGGCCCGCAGGCGCGGCGCGCCCTCGGCCACCACCGGCAGCAGCCCGGCCGCGGCGCCCCCGACCAGCAGCGCGAACAGCGGCGCCTCGAGCCCGGCCTGGGCCCAGGCGCCCAGGGGGGCCGAGAGCCCCAGCGCGACGACCCCGCCGAGCTCAGCCCAGGGGCCCGCGGGGCGCAGGGCGCGCTGCACCACGACGATCAGGGCGGCCGCGCAGAGGAGGCCCAGGCCCACCGCCGCGTGGTGCATGGGCAGGCCCACCAGCCCGGCCACCGCCATCAAGATGACCCACAGCAGGTTGCTGTAGCCCTCGACCACCTCGCCGTCGGTCCAGGTCAGGCCCTTGTCGTCGAGCAGCCGGGCGGCGTAGCGCAGGCTGATGAAGGTGTCGTCGGTGAGGAAGGGCCGGGCCCGCGCGACCTGCAGCCCGAGCAGCCCCAGGCCCAGCGCCGTGGTCAGGCGCTGGACCCACGCCGCGCGGCGGAGGGCGGCGGGGTCGGGTCGGGCGTGGCGGGGGGTCATGGGCCGATGGTACACGCGCGCCCCGTGATCGGCGGCGCCCATGGGTCGTTTTGACACCGGAACGATGGCGCCCGCGCTCAGCCGGCGAGGCGGCCCTGGTCGAGGCGGTCGGCGAAGACCTGCCAGACCGCGTCGCGCATGCGCTCGGCGCGCTCCTTGGGGTCGTCGCCGGCCGGCGGGTAGATCGGCGGCAGGACCTCGACCGTGCACAGGCGGCTGGCGTCGATGCTCAGGTCTTTGCTGCCCTTGCGCAGCAGCGTGTCGGTGCCGCGCAGGATGATCGGCACCACCGGCAGGCCCTCGTCGACCGCGGTGCGGAAGGCGCCGACCCGGAAGGCCTGGAGCTGCCCGTCGGGGCTGCGGGTGCCCTCGGGGAAGAAGAACAGCGAGGCGCCCTGCTGGCAGGCCTCGTGGATCCGCACAGGCAGGCTGCGGTTCTTCTCGGGCTCTTTGCGGTACACCGGGATGTGGCCGGCCAATTTCATGTGCTGGCCCATGATCGGGACCTTGAACACGCCCTCTTTGGCCACCCAGCGGTAGTCGAGGTTGAGGTAGCCGCCGAGGATCAGCACGTCGAGCAAGCTCAGGTGGTTGGCGACCAGCACGCACTGGGGCGCGGCCGCGAGGTGCTCGCCGCCGATGAGCTGGCTGCGGATGCCGAGGCCCCAGGCCGAGCGCTTGGCCCACATGTACATGATCCACTGGGAAGCGCGGCGGGCCGGGCGCCAGAAGGGCGCGAACAGGTCGACCACCAGGGCCATGCTGCCCCAGAGGAGCACGCGGAAGGCGACCCGGCCCCAGTTGAGCGCGGCCCGGGCGTAATTGACGCGGGGGGGTGCGACTGCGGTGGACATCGCGGAGACCTGCGGTGGGGGTTGTGTCACTGAAAGGTAATTAGCCCGCGCACAAACGGTTGCGAAGAGTGAACCTGTGCAAACCCGTGCGTGGAGATGACCGGGCGCTCCAACACCGCACGCCCCGCGGCGCGCCCCCTCCCCTGCCTGTTCGTGCGGTCGGCCCTCCTCGTGGGGCTGGGCGGCTGCGGCGCGCGCGGCAAGCCCTCCAGCGGCGGCGACGAGAGCAGCGTGACTGAGGCCACCCTCGGCGGCCGACGACCGCCTGGGCGTGGCCGCCGGCTGCACCAGCGCCGACCAC
>JBJONS010000499.1:0-2561 GCA_046051725.1 Pseudomonadota bacterium
TGCGCATGATGTCTTGGATGGACTTGATGGTGGTCGAGAGGGACATCGCGGGCTGCGCTCAGGGGACGTGGGTGTGGGCGGGCGGTGGCGTGTCAACGTCGGCGGGGTCGCCACGAAACAGCCGCAGGTAGGGGTCGAAGTGGTAGCGGCGGTTGCGGCGCTGGCCGGTGACCTCAAGCAGCAGCCCCACCTCGACCAGCTCGTCGACGGCCTTGTTCGCGGTGGCGAAGGTCGTGCCGAGCAAGCCCTCTGCAGTGCGAACCGACAGCACCGGGTGCTCGAAGGCCTTCTCGATGAGTTCGCGTGCGGCGGGTGTGCGCACCTTGGCGCGGGCGCTCTCGCGCAGGGCGAGGATCTCCGCGGCGGTCTGGGCGGCCTGGTCGCTGACCTCGGCCACGCCGCGCAAAAAGAAGTCGACCCAGCCCTCCCAATCCCCGCGGGCGCGCACCGCGGTCAGCCGGTCGCAGTACTCGGCCCGGTGTCGCTTGAGGAACACCGACAGGTAGAGCAAGGGCTGGTGTAGGATGCCACGCTCGCAGAGAAACAGCGTGACCAGCAAGCGCCCCACGCGGCCGTTCCCGTCAAGGAAGGGGTGGATGGTCTCGAACTGCGCATGCACGAGCGCTGCCTGGATCAGCGCCGGGTAGCTCTCGCCCGCGTGGAGGAAGTTCTCGAGGTTGCCCAGGCAGCCCATCAGCGCGTGGGGAGGCGGAGGCACGAAGGTGGCGTCCCTGAGGGTGCAACCGCCGGGGCCGATCCAGTTTTGGCTGCGCCGAAACTCGCCGGGCTCCCGCTCGCTGCGCCGGCCCTCTGCCATCAGCACCCCGTGCACCTCGCGGATCAGGCGCAGGCAGAGCGGGAAGTCGGGCAGCCGGCGCAGCCCATGATCCATTGCCTGCACGTAGCGGACGACCTCGGCCACGTCGCCAGGCGCCTCGGCGGGCGAGGGGACGGCCTCGAAGGCCAGCAGGTCCTCCAACGTGCTCTGCGTGCCTTCGATCTGCGAGGACAACACCGCCTCTTGGCGCACATACATCGCCACGAAGAGCCGGGGGTTGGGCAGCGTGGTGGCGATGCCGTCCAACCGGCCCAGGGCGCGGTCTGCGGCCGAGAGGCGCTGCAGGAGAGCGACCGTCAGCGCGAGGGCCGGGTCTGGCGGCAAGTCTGCCGGGATGAAGGCGCGGTAGCCAGACTCTTGGCGCTCCCAGCGCCCAGCGAGGCGCGGCCCAGGCTGGCGAGGGTCTGGCATCGGTGCTCCCCGGGTGCGGCGGATGCTATTACAACAGGCGGCGACTTCGTATAATAAGCGCCGGCCGCCGGCACCAGTATGATGGGGGAGGACAACAAGCGCCGCCCCTACCCGGCGGCGGTCAGCTGACCTGACTGTAGAGCGCCGCTTCGATCTCCCGCACCGTGTCGCGGTAGCGCTCGCCACCGCCGAAGAGCCGCACCAGCTCGACCACCGTGCCCATGCCGTCAAAAGGCTGGTTGCGCAGCACGGCAGTCTCCTCCGGCAAAACGCCCTCGTCGGCGTACTTGTCGAGCAGCGCGTCCAGCACGGCGCGGGCCTTCCCCTCAAACCGCGCGTAGACGTCGCGCTGGCGCACACCCTCGGCCCGCTGGCGGCGGGTGAGGGGCGGGCGGTCGAAGGCGACGTGGCAGACGAGGTCGAAAGGGTCGAGGTCCCGCCCCAGCTGCTCGCGCAGCTCGTCGACCATCACGCCCTGGGCGGCCAGCTCGTCGAGCACGGTCTGCTTGCGGTCGGCCGCCGACCAGCGGCGGAGGAAGTCATCGAGGCTGTCGTAGCTCTTCCGCACGGCGTTGCGGGTGTAGTCCTTGAGCGACTCGGTCACCAAGCGCCCGTCGGCGCCGTAGAACTGCACGCGCTCGGCGAGGACGGCGACCTCAACGCCGCTCACGACGTAGCGCATCGCCCCACCGCCCTCAGGAGCCGGGGCTTCGGGCTCGTCGTCCTCGGGCTCGGGCGGGGCGACCGGGCCCTCGGGCTCGGGCTCAAAGATGACCAGGGGCTCGCCATCGAAGTCGGGGTCGGCGAAGAGTTCGGTAGCCTTCTTGAAGTCCATGATCGTGAACCAGAGCTTGCCCGACTCTTCGTGGATGCGGGTACCCCGGCCGACGATCTGCTTGAACTCAATCATGCTCTCGATGCGCTGGTCGAGCACGATGAGCTTGCAGGTCTGGGCGTCGACGCCGGTGGTCAGCAGCTTGCTTGTGGTCGCGATGACCGGGTAGCGCCGCTCGGGGTGGATGAAGTCGTGCAGTGCGCGCTTGCCCTCGTCGTTGTCGCCGGTGATCTGCACGACGAAGCGGCTCAGGTTGTCGCGCTCATCGGGCCAGCCTCGGGCGACCTCGTTGATGAGCGCCTGCCGCATCCGGCTCGCGTGGTCGATGTCCTCGCAGAAGACGATGGTCTTGCCGTAGGCGTCGGTGCTGCGCAGGTAGGCGCAGAGCTTGGCGGCCACGGTCCGCGTGCGCTGGTTGAGCACCAGCACGCGGTCCATGTCGCGCTGGTTGTACACGCGGTCCTCGATCTCTTGGCC
>JBJONS010000500.1:0-3847 GCA_046051725.1 Pseudomonadota bacterium
CGGCCGAGCCGACGCCCCCCCGCGTCGCGGGCCCCGCGCTCCCCGAGCCGGCGCCCAGCGCCGCGCCGACGCCCCCCGCCCCGGCAGACCCGGTAGCACCTGCGGCGGCGGCGCCTGCGCCGGCGCGTGACCCCCTCGAAGAGCGCCTGCTCGGCGCTGATCCGGCCCCGGCCGAAGAGGGCGCCCCGCCGCGGGTCGCGCCCTCGCCCCTGCCGACGCCGGCGTGGGCGGTGGCGCTGGCGGTCGGGCTCATCTTCGCCTTCGCCATCGGCAAGCTGCTCGAGCGCCGCCGCAAGGCGGTGGCGCCGACCGCGCTGCGCGTCGTCAGCACCACGTCGCTCGGCCGTGACGGCAGCCTCAGCGTGGTCGAGGTCAAGGACGCCGACGGCGCGCTCCGGCGGCTGCTCGTCGGCCACGGCGGCGGCGCGCCCCGCCTGGTCGCCGACCTCGACCAGGGCGCTGACTTCGACGCCCGGCTCGGCGAAGCCGAGGCCGCGCCCCGCCCCGCAGAGGCGGCCGCCCGTCCGGCGCGGGCCGCCGAGGGCCGCCCGGCGCCCCGGCTGGCCGACCCGCCACACCGACGAGGGCCGCGGCTCCCGCGCGGGCGGCCCCCGGGCGCTGGCCCCGCGCAAGGACCTCATCGCCGAGGTCCTCGCCGAGCGCACCGATGATGACGACACGCCCTCGCCCGACGAGCCCCAAGATCGGCCGTCTGGCGCCTACACTTTTCGGGGGCTGCTCGGATGATGCGCCACACTTGTCCTGGCCGGCCCAGCCGCTCCACCCCGCTGCTGCGCGCCCTCCCGTCGGCGCTGCTCGCGGTCATTTTGGCGCTGGCCGTGCTGGTCCCGGCGCTGTGGCCCTCGATGGCCTGGGCCCAAGAGGTCGCCGGTCCGACCGCTGACCCCTTCGGCGGCGGTGTCGACGAGCTCTCCGAAGAGATCCGCGACATGCCGGTCGCGACCTCGGTCCGCATCCTCGTGCTGCTGACCGGGCTGAGCCTGCTGCCGACCATGTTGCTGGTGATGACGCCGTTCACGCGCTTCATCATCGTGCTGTCGATGCTGCGCCAGGCCATGGGCCTGCAGCAAGCGCCGCCGAACCAGGTGATCATCGGCATCGCGCTGTTCTTGTCGCTGCTGGTCATGCGCCCGACCCTCGACGAGGTCGTCGACACCTCGATCGACCCCTTCATCGCCGGCGAGCTCGAGACCGGCGACGCCATCCGCGCCGGCCTCAAGCCGATGCGCCGGTTCATGCTCGAGAACACCCGCCGCAACGACCTCGCCGTCGTGATGGAGATGGGCAAGCTCGCCCGGCCCGAGACCCTCGACGACATCCCGACCCCGGTGGTCGTGACCAGTTTTGTGCTCTCTGAGCTCAAGACCGCCTTCATCATCTCGGTCAAGGTCTACCTGCCCTTCCTCGTCATCGACATCATCGTCGCCAACATCCTGCTCGGCATGGGCATGATGGTGCTGCCGCCGATCATCATCTCCTTGCCGTTCAAGCTGCTCCTCTTTGTCCTGATGGACGGGTGGAGCCTGCTGCTGCGGTCCTTGGCCGCAGGCTTCTGAGCCCGCCGCGGAGCGTTCATGGACATCAGCGAGGCGCTCTTCTGGGGCCAACAGGCGCTCACCACCGTGGCGCTCATCTCGGGCCCGGTCCTGCTGACCGCGCTGGTGGTCGGCCTGACCATCTCGTTGTTCCAGGCCGTGACCCAGGTCCAAGAGATGACCCTGGTCTTCGTGCCCAAGATCGCCGCGGTCTTCTTCGTCTTCAGCGTGATGGGCGGCTGGATGCTCAACCAAGCCGTCAACTTCGCCACGCTCTGTTTTGAGTCGATCAGCGAGACCACCCGCTAGGACGCCAATGCCCACCGTCGCCTGGATGGTCACCGCCTCCCTCGTCGCGACGCGGCTCGTCGTGGTCCTGACCTTCCTGCCGGTGCTCGGTCTCCGCAACGTGCCGACGATCACCCGGGTCCTGTTCGCCTTCGGCCTCACCCTGGTCGTGACCCCCGGCGTCCCCTCGGGGCCGATCCCGTCGTCGCTCTCGGCGCTGACCATGGGCATCGGCGGCGAGGTGCTGATGGGCATCCTCATCGGCGGCACCATCCGGCTCGCCTTCGACTCGCTGGCGCTGGCCGGCCAGCTGATGGACGGCCAGACCGGGCAGGCCGCCGCGGTCGCCTATGACCCGATGCTCGAGACCACCCAGGGGCCGCTCTCGCTGCTCGCCGCGCTGATGGCCGGCGGGCTGTTTGTCGGCGCCGACATGCACCTGCGCGTGCTCCTCGCCATCGCCGACAGCTTCTCGATGGTGCCGCCCGGCGCGGTCGCCGACCCGCTGTCGGGCGCGCTGCCCTGGTTCGACTTCGGCGGCGCGATGATCCAGACCGGCTTCCGCCTCGCCGCGCCGACCGTGGCCTTGATCTTCATCCTCAACGTCTTCGTCGCGGTCATCACCCGGCTGGCGCCGCAGCTGAACCTCTACTTCTCCTTCGGCTTCATCATCACCATCTTCGGCGGCGAATTCATCTGGATGACCGCGCTCCCGATGGTGCTGACCGAGCACCAGGCCTTCGTCCAGCGCGCGCTTGACCTGCTGCCCGAGGTCATCGGCCGCGCCGGGGGCGTCTATGGCCGATGACGACGGCGAAGAGAAGACACAGGACCCGACCGCCAAACGCCAGAAAGACTTCGCTGAGCGCGGAGAGGTCGCCAAGTCCCAAGAGGTCGCCGCGTCTGCCGGCCTGCTGTTCGCCGCGCTGGCCGTGACCATCTTCGCCGGCGACCTGGGCGCGGCGGTGCGGAACACCTTCGTGCTGGCCTACGCGCGCATCGGCACGAACGAGGGCGACATCAACGCGATGCTCGAGGTGCTGCGGGTGGCAGCGGTCGAGATCGCGGTCGGCCTCGCGCCGCTGCTGCTGTTCTTGTGGGCCACGGGCCTGTTCGTCGGCCTCTACCAGCAGTGGGGCGCCTTCCCCAAAGAGCCGTTCAAGTTCGATCCGAACAAGTTCAACCCGATCACCGGCTTCCAGCAGAAGTTCATGTCGACCAAGCCGCTGATCGAGCTGCTGAAGTCGGTCATCAAGATCCTGCTGATCGGCTACCTCTGCTGGGGCGCGCTGGTCGACCGCTTCGACCTGCTGCCGGCCCTGGCCGGCGTGACCCCCGGCGAGACCCTGCGGGCGCTCGAGGACCTCGCCTGGATGGTGCTCTGGCGCGCGCTCCCCGTCGCCATCGTCATCGCGTTCCTCGACTACCTCTACGAGTCCTACCAGCTCAACGAGAAGATGAAGATGACCCGCAAGGAGGTCAAGGACGAGCACAAGGACCAAGAAGGCGACCCCCACGTCAAGCAGGCCCGCAAGCGCCGCCAGCACGAGATGGCCTTCGCCCGCACCGTCCAGAACGTGAAGAAGGCCGACATCGTGATCACCAACCCCGATCACTACGCGGTCGCGCTCCGCTACCGCAAGGCCGAGGCGGCGGCGCCGATCGTCGTCGCCAAGGGCGTCGACCGGCTGGCCCAGGCGATCAAGGCCGAGGCCGCCCGCCACGACATCCCCCAGATCGAGAACCGGCCGCTGGCCCGGGCCCTGCACGCCCGGGTCAAAGAGGGCAAGATGGTGCCCGCCGACCTCTATGACGCGGTGGCGCGGGTGCTCGCGGTGGTGTGGCGGCGCCGGCGGCCGGCGGGGCTCTGAGCCGACCGCGCAGGCCGCGCAGATCGGGCCCGCGGTGCCACCGACGGGCCACCGCCAGCGCAGAGGGTGGACCCCGCGCGGGCTATGCTGCAGCGCACCTTTTCGCCGCGCTCACCCGCGGCCCAGCGCCGG